>NZ_KQ969285.1:0-244862 GCF_001578675.1 Gordonia sp. QH-12 | reverse complement strand
TCGGCGCCGCATGCGGACGCCACAATCGCTCCGTCGGACCCCGCCCCGGGCAATGGCAGACGATGATCCTGATCGACGGACCCCACGCCGGCCGCGTCGTCTGGCGACCCAGCGGCAACACCAGCCGCGGCGGGACAAGACCGCCCGGATGGCGGATCAACCAGATCCACCACGCCGAACTCCTACCGGACCACCAACCCCAACCGCCGCCCGAACCCAGCGAATCCCGGATCGAGAACTACCTCGACACACTCCTGGCCGCCTGACCGGACACACCCGGCCGGGCACAGGAGTGCGCGAACACCGTCGGTCACATGTCCAAGCCGAAGTCGAGGACCGTGACCGAGTGGGTCAATGCCCCGACGGCGAGGTAGTCCACACCGGTCCTCGCGTAGTCCATCGCCGAGTCCAGTGCCAGTCCGCCTGATGATTCGAGCTTCGTCTCGGGCGACCGCGTGTCTCGGCGCTGCACCGCCATCTGCGTCTGCCACGGCTCGAAGTTGTCGAGCAGAACCAGCTGGGGCGCGAGCTCGAGGACCTCGTCGAGCTGCTCCAGCGAATCGACCTCCACCTCCACCGGAACATCCGGCGCCGCAGCGCGGACCGCTTCGAGCGCCTGCGCGACACCGCCCGCGGCGACCACGTGATTGTCTTTGATGAGCGCGGCATCACCGAGACCCATCCGATGGTTCACTCCGCCGCCCGCCCGGACCGCATACTTCTGCAGCGCGCGCATACCGGGCAGCGTCTTCCGCGAATCCCGGATCTGTGCACGCGTGCCGTCCACGGCGTCGACCCACGCAGCCGTCGCCGTGGCGATACCGGACAGATGGCACAGCAGGTTGAGGGCGGTACGCTCCGCGGTCAACAACGAGGTCGCCGGGGCACGCAGCGCGAGAGCGACCGACCCGGGTTCGACGCGCGAGCCATCGTCGAGTTGCTCGGTGACTACGTAGTTATCGCTCCCGATCACCTCGTCGAACACGGCCCGGACCACCGGCAGGCCGGCGACCACGCCGGGCTGGCGGGAGACGATCTTCGCGTCCGCGACCGTCTCCGGTGGCACGGTCGCCAGCGTGGTGATGTCGGGACCGTATCGAAGATCCTCCAGGAGTGCCGTGCGGATCAGAGCGATGAGTTCCTCGTCGACGACGAGATCCAGATCGCCGGTTGCCTGTTGCTGACCGATGAAGGAGTTCACTCCGCCTATTCTCCGCTACCGGGATTGCCGATCGCGATCATCCTCTCCACCGAGCGCCGTGCACGGGCGGCCACATCCGGAGCGACGTGGACTTCGTCCTTGCCCTCGGTGAGGCATCGCAGCAGCGCCGCCGGGGTGATCATCTTCATGTACGGGCAGGCTGCACGATCGTTGACCGGCTGGAAGTCGATCTCCGGCGCCGCACGACGCAGCTGGTGCAGCATGCCGACCTCGGTCGCCACCAGCACCTGCTTGGCGTGAGTGGCTCGCGCGGCGTCGATCATGCCGCCGGTGGAGAGGATCTTGACGCGCTCCTGCGGCACGACGCCCTCGCCCGACAGATAGAGCGCCGACGTGGCGCACCCGCACTCGGGATGAATGAACAGGTCGGCGCCGGGGTGACTCTCGGTCTGTTCGGTGAGTTCATCGCCGTTGATGCCGGCGTGCACGTGGCACTCGCCCGCCCAGATGTGAATGTTGTCGCGCCCCGTCTCACGCTTCACGTGGGCACCGAGGAACTGGTCCGGCAGGAACAGCACGTCCTTGTCCGGATCGATCGACGCGACCACGTCCACCGCGTTCGACGAGGTGCAGCAGATGTCCGTCAGTCCCTTCACCTCAGCGGTGGTGTTGACGTACGAGACGACGACCGCGTCCGGGAACTCAGCCTTCCAAGCACGCAGGTCGTCCGCGGTGATCGAATCGGCGAGCGAGCAGCCCGCTCGCTCGTCCGGGATCAGTACCCGCTTCTCTGGACTCAGGATCTTGGCGGTCTCGGCCATGAAGTGCACACCGCAGAAGATGATCTCGTCCGCATCGGTCTCCGCGGCGATCCTCGACAGTGCGAGCGAATCGCCGACATGGTCGGCGATGTCCTGAATCGCGGGCAGCTGGTAATTGTGAGCCAGGATCGAGGCGTTGCGCGCCTTCGCCAGCCGCTTGATCTCCTCGGCCCACTCGGCCGTCGGCTCCACGCCGCCGTAGGCGGGCGGAATACCGTGGCGGGGGTCGGGCATGCCGAGTTCGGTCTCGGTCCGGGTGATCACGGTTCCAGTAGTCATGACGACTGCTCTCCCATCGCGTGGTCTCGAGCGCGGGCTGTGCGCCAGAGGTTTTCGACCATAGATCGAAAACACCTCGTCATCGTAACACCTGTGATCGACGACGCATTCCCGCCCGGTCGTGACAGCGTTCGGGCGCGCTGTCAGCGGGAACGCCAAGGCCTGCCGGTGCAGTGGGCTACGGTGCTTCCATTCACGTGGGACGAGGCCGAAGAGGTGACTGCATCGATGGCGACACGACATGTGACGCGGATACTCGTGGCCGTTGCGGTTCTATTGGCGGTGGCTGTCGCGGTCGCGGTCACGATCGTCCTGATGGACCCTCAGCGATCGAACGACGCCGCAGCTCCGCCGGCGACCGTCACCGTGTCGGTCACGCAATCCCCGCCGTCCCAGACCGAGAGACCCGACCCGCCGGCTGTCGAGGAGCCGGTCACGGAGGAGGCACCGCCGGTCGTCGAGGGTTCGGAGTGTTCGGACTCGGAAGTACGCACTTTCCAGACAGACGCCTCCGGCCGCAGTCTGGTCTGCGGCTACTCCGGTAGGCCGACGCCGCACTGGCTCCAGCACGGAGACGACGACGGAAGCGTCCACAATGTCGGCGATCCCTGCGACAGCAGCGTCGATCGGGTGTCGCGGGATCCGTCGGGACTGTTCATCATGTGCGGCGGGAGCACCTGGGTCACTCACCCGTGACCGTCCACCGGGACCGAATGCGCAGCGGAACGACCGTCTCCTAATCTGGATCGCATGGCCGAAACCACCGTGCGCGTCGAGGTGCTCACCGCTGTCTTCCAGGTGCGCGAAACCGACGTCGACGTCCCGGCGCTGCATGTGCTGCTGCATCGGTGCGAGCAGGCCGGATGGGCGTTGCCCGGCGGACCGATCGTTGAGCGCGAGACGCTGGGGGCGGCCGCGCTGAGATGGCTCGGTGCCCGCGCCGGGCTCACTCGGGTGGCCCACCTCGAACAGCTGTCGGTGTTCTCCGACCCGGACCGCGTGCCCGAACAGCGAACCGTCGCATCGACTTTCCTGGCGCTGGTGCCGAGCGATATCCCCGCCGAGACCGTCGCCGATGCCGCATGGTTCGCCGTCGACGAGTTGCCGGAACTGGCCTACGACCACCGCGACGTCATCGACCTCGCACGGCATCGTCTGGCGGGCAAGCTCTCGTACACCAACATCGCGTTCGCTCTGGCGCCGAGCCAGTTCCCGATGTCCGAACTCTCCGAGATCTATGGAGCGGCGCTGGGCTACCCGGTCGACTCGACGAATCTGCTGCGGGTCCTCTCACGCCGCGGAGTGGTCGTGGCGACGGGAACCGTCGGCCGCACCGGCCGGACGGGTGGCCGTCCGCCCGCGCTGTATGAGTTCGCGGACGCTCGGATCAGGGTGACCGACGAATTCGCCGCGCTGCGCCCACCCATGTGACGGCCCGCACTTCCCCACGTCCCGCCTCAGCGTCCGCTCGGGTCTCCCGGTTGCGAGGGCGGCACGACCTCGCCGCCGTCGGATAATCCGACCGCACCGACCGGCATGGGCTCACGCATCTCACCGAACTCGTCTGCAGGCAGGTCGCCCACGCCGAGATCGGCGTGCGCGCTCGAGAGGACGCATACGAGATAGACCAGCGCGCCGGCCGTCGGCGCACACAGCAGCAGCACCCAGGCCGGACCGACATCGCCGTCGAGCCAGAGGTTCACCGTCCCGGAGTAGGAACCCGGTACGGACCGCTCGATCTCGCCGTGCGACATCCGGCCGAAACGGTCGGCCAGGTTCAGCGCGAGCGCCGACGTGGCGATGGACATCAGCACCACGAACGCGAATCCGCCGATACCCCTCGACGTGCGCAGCCCGAACCAGGTGGCGAGTCCGATCAGCACACCCAGTCCGAGGCAGAGGAAGGAGAAGATCGCCACCCCGTCGAAGAGCTTCGCCGGGTCGGCCTCGGTCGCGAAACGCATCTGCCCGCCGTGC
Source organism: Gordonia sp. QH-12 (assembly GCF_001578675.1). NCBI lineage: Bacteria > Bacillati > Actinomycetota > Actinomycetes > Mycobacteriales > Gordoniaceae > Gordonia > Gordonia sp. QH-12. The sequence continues at coordinate 240,623 of NZ_KQ969285.1, read as the reverse complement.
TCGACGACGACGTCGGGGGCGGGTGCCAACAGCACCCACAGTCCTCCGACCGCCACCGCCGCGGCGAACAGCGCGAGTACGACCGCGACCACCCGGCGCGCGTTCATCGCTGTCCCATCTCCGAGGAGTCGACCGTTCCGTGCCTGGAGCACCGTGCATCCCAACCGTCCGGCCGCACCTGCACCACCATCCGGCGGCCGCACTGGCCGCAGAAGCGCGGCGGCTCCAGGCCGAGTCGCGCCGCTGTGGGGACCTCGTCCGCGGCCTGCAGTTCGAGCTCGATACCGGTGTACACGCCGAAGCGCAGCGGCTGCTGCAGCGGACCGGGGATCACGCTCGTCATGGTCGACGCCTCCTGGAATCTGATGGCCGCGGCGGACGGGCCACGACCTTCGAGGCTACCGGCGCGAGTCACAGCGTGTCATTGAGGGCTTTGATGGGCATGCTCAGGTCGTCGAGCAGATCGAGATCGTCCTCCGCGGGCCGGCCGAGAGTGGTCAGGTAGTTACCCACGATGACGGCGTTGATGCCGCCGAGGATGCCCTGCTTGGCTCCGAGATCGCCGAGGGTGATCTCGCGGCCGCCCGCGAACCGCAGGATGGTGCGGGGCAGCGCGAGCCGGAACGCGGCCACCGACTTCAGCGCCTCCGAGGCCGGCAGTACCTCCAGGTCGCCGAAGGGCGTGCCCGGGCGCGGGTTCAGGAAGTTCAGCGGCACCTCGTCGGGCTCGAGCGCCGCGAGATCGGCGGCGAACTCCGCGCGCTGCTCGAGTGTCTCCCCCATGCCGAGGATGCCGCCGCAGCAGACCTCCATGCCCGCCTCACGCACCATCCTCAGGGTGCCCCAGCGCTCTTCCCACGTGTGCGTGGTGACGACCTTCGGGAAGTGGCTGCGCGCGGTCTCCAGATTGTGGTTGTAACGGTGGACACCCATCGCTGCGAGCTCGTCGACCTGCTCCTGCGTGAGCATGCCCAGGCTGCAGGCGATCTGGATGTCGACCTCGTTGCGGATGGCCTCGATGCCCGCGGCGACCTGAGTCATCAGTCGCTTGTCCGGTCCACGCACGGCGGCGACGATGCAGAACTCCGTCGCTCCGGTCTTGGCCGTCTGCTTGGCCGCCTCCACGAGCGACGGGATGTCGATCCAGGCGCTGCGGACCGGAGAGGCGAACAGTCCCGACTGACTGCAGAAGTGGCAGTCCTCCGGGCAGCCGCCGGTCTTGAGCGAGATGATGCCCTCCACTTCCACCTCGGGACCGCACCACCGCAGCCGCACATCGTGTGCGAGCTGCAACAGTTCGGTGAGGCGGTCGTCGTCGAGCTGCAGGACGCGCAGGACCTGGTCCTGACTCAGTCCCTCGCCGCGCTCCAGGACCTGCTCGCGCGCGACGGCGAGGATGTCGGCGGTGTCCGCGGCTGCCGGGGCTGAGGTGTCGGCGGTCGTGGTCATGGGGAGATCTCCTTCGTGAATGGGTGTGAAGTTCTAGGAACGTGCCGGTGACACACCGGGTGAGGGCGTATCTCCCTCGGCCGGCGCTGTGCGGCACGTTCTCGGCGTCATGAACAGGTCGCGTCCACGCGGAACAGCGAGGCGTCGACCCACGTCGGTGCGGCGGCGCGGAAGTCGTCGGCCGGCGACCGCCCGACCCCTGCGGGGACGGTCGCGACGATCGGCGCTCCCGTCAGCCGTGGAAGATCGGCGAGGTTGCACCGCATCGCGAGATCCGGTTCGTCCGGCCAGGAACCGATCACCAGACCGCGCAGTGTCACCCCGGCTGCGGTGATCGCCCGCGCGGTGAGTTCGGTGTGGTTGAGCGTTCCGAGCCCCGGGTCCGCGACCACCAGCATCTCCGCGCCGAGTCGCCGGGCGACGTCGAGCACGGTCAAGTCCGGCCCGAGCCGCACCAGCACGCCGCCCGCACCCTCCACGAGCACCAGATCGGTGACGGCGGCGAGTTCCTCGGTCGCCGAGGCGATCGCATCGAGTGTCACCGGCTCCATCCCGGCCCGCGCAGCGGCGGTCTCCGGGGCCAGCGGCTCGGGATACCGTGCCGGCTCGCGCACGGGGATCGCTCCGGCGAGGCGGCGCACCTCGTCGAGGTCGCCCGGTTCGCCGGGCGCGACCCCCGTCTGCGCGGCCTTGCACACGCCGACGCGGAGTCCGGCGGCCTGGGCGGCGGCCGCCAGCGCGGCGACCGCGACCGTCTTGCCGACATCCGTCGACGTGCCGGTGACGACCATGATCCGCGCGGTCATGCGGCCTCCACCCGGCGCAGCGCGCCGGTCACGACCGACGCCACGTAGTCGAGGTCGGCGTCATCGAGGTCGGCGCGGACGGTCAGGCGCAACCGTGAAGTGCCCTCGGGCACCGACGGCGGTCGAAAGCACCCGACGAAGACGCCCTGCTCCCGGCACAGCGAGGCGGCGTCGACCGCGGCCACCGGGTCGCCCACGATCAGCGACACCACTGCGGCGTCGGGGATCTCGCCACCGCAGGCGGCGGCGAGGCGGCGCACTCCGGCGCGGAGCCGATCGGGCATCTGCGGATCGCCGCGCAGAATGCGCAGCGCCGCATGTGCCGCCCCGACGGCGGCCGGGTTGAGACCGGTGTCGAAGATGAAGGTCCGGGCATGGTCGATGAGATGCTCGCGGAGCAGATGCGTGCCGAGGACGATGCCGCCCTGTGCACCGAGCGACTTCGACCCGACCGTCGTGATCACCAGACCGGGAGCGCCGGACAGTCCCTGTTCGGCCGCCACTCCCCGCCCGCCGGGACCGCGCACGCCGAGGGCGTGCGCCTCGTCGGCGAGCATGATCGCGCCGTGCCGAGTCGCCGCATCGTAGTACTCGCGGAGCGGAGCGATCCGGCCGTCGATGCTGTAGATCGAATCGGTCACGACCAGCGCGCGTCCCTCCGACCGTGCGGCCAGCACCCGCTCCACAGCGTCGGCGTCGCCGCGCGGAACCACTTCCACGCGCGCCCGCGACAGCCGGCATCCGTCGATCAGCGAGGCGTGCGCTCCGGTGTCGCTCACGATGAGATCGCCCCTGCCCACGAGCGCGGTGATCGCGCCGACATTGGCCAGATACCCGGACGAGAAGGCCAGGGCGGCTTCGAAACCCAGGAACTCAGCGAGGTCGTTCTCGAAGTCGATGTGCGCCTGCGTTGTCCCCGCGACCAGACGGGAGGCGGTGGAGCCCGCACCCCACCGGTCGAGTGCGGCGTGCGCCCCGGCGATCACGTCCGGATGGCTCGACAGCCCGAGGTAATCGTTGGACGCGAGGTTGATCTCGGTCGCTCCGGCCTGGCGCACCACGGGTTCCCGGTGCAGTCCTGCGTTCAGAGTCCGCGCGGCGATGTCCGCCAGCCACGGTGCGCTCATGATGCCAACTCCTCGTCCTCGTGTGCGACCGCCTCCACCGACGCCTTCGCCGCCGCGGTCATGCCTGCTGTCAGCGCGTCGATCTGTGCATCGGTGATGATGTACGGCGGCATGGCGTAGATCAGGTTTCGGAACGGCCGCACCCACACTCCGCACGCGATCGCCGCGTCGGTGGCCGCAGCGACGTCGACCTCGCGATCGAGTTCGATCACCGCGATCGCCCCCAGTGTGCGTACGTCGGCGACGCCTGCCGCCTCGGTCAACGACGCCAGTCCCGCGCTGAGCCGGCGGCCTATCTCCGGAACCCGCGTCCGCCAGTCCGATTCGGCGAGCACCTCCAGGGACGCACAGGCGACCGCACAAGCCAGCGGATTGGCCATGAAGGTGGGTCCGTGCGCCAGACCTCCCGCCTCGCCGCGGCTGATGGTCGCGGCGATCTCATCGGTGGTGAGGGTGGCAGCCAGCGTCAGGTAGCCGCCGGTCAGCGCCTTCCCCACGCACATGATGTCGGGGCTGACGCCCGCGGCGTCGACCGCGAAGAGTGTTCCGGTCCGGCCGAAGCCGGTGGCGATCTCGTCGCAGATCAGCAGGACGTCGTGGCGATCGCACAGTCGCCGCAGCCCCGCGATCAGCGAGGGCGAGTGGAACCGCATCCCGCCGGCACCCTGGACCACCGGTTCGACGATCACTGCGGCCAGTCGATCGCGATGCAGTTCGAGTTGCGCGTCGAACATGGTCAGGTAGGCCTCGTCGGCGGACGCACCCGCACGCGCGTCCGGGGGCGCGGGGACGAAGACCTGCTCGGCGATCACTCCGCGCCACATCGAGTGCATGCCGCCCTCGGGATCGCAGACGCTCATGGGCGCGAAGGTGTCGCCGTGGTAGCCGCCCCGCCAAGTCAGCAGGCGGTGCTTCTCGCTGCGCCCGCGACTGCGCCAGTACTGCACCGCCATCTTCACCGCGACCTCCACCGACACCGAACCGGAGTCGGCGAAGAAGACCTTCTGGAGCGGATCGGGAGTCAGGCCCACCAGCGTCTGCGCCAGTCTCGCCGCGGGCTCATGTGTGAGCCCGCCGAACATCACGTGCGACATACGACCGGCCTGTTCGGCGAGCGCCGCGTCGAGTCGCGGGTGACGGTAGCCGTGAACGGCCGACCACCACGAGCTCATCCCGTCGATCAGTTCGGTGCCGTCGGCGAGCCGGATGTGCACGCCCGCGCAGTCCCGCACCACCAGCGGCCGCGTACTGGACGGGAAGCCGCCGTACGGGTGCCAGACGTGCCTCGCATCGATCTGCGCGATGGTGGTCTGGTCCATACCGGCCTCCTGTTCGTTGCTCATCCCACACCGATTCCTCGATTCCTGGACACCGTACAGGACGTCCTGAACGATGTACAGGAGACGCCTGTACGACGTACAGGGCAGGTCAGGATAGGGTGGCGGTGTGAGCAACACGAGATCGGACATTCTCGCTGCGGCGCGGGCCATCCTCGCCGAGCACAGCCTCGCCGATCTCACGATGCGGCGGCTGGCATCGGATCTCGGCGTCCGGCCGAACGCGCTGTACTGGCACTTCCCGAACAAGCAGTCGATGCTCGCCGCACTCGCCGAAGACATCCTCTCGACCGTTCCCGGGGCGTCCGAGGACATCGACTGGCTCGCCGATCTGCACCGGTTGGCGACGGACATGCGCCAGGCGCTGCTCGCCGTCCCGGACAGCGCCGAGGTGGTCTCCTCGGCTTGGGCGTCGGGACTGGCCGACCGCGGCATCGAGACGGTGATCGCCGACATCGCCGCCCGCGGCGGCCTCGACCGCCAGGCCCAGTCGGGTCTGGCGACGGCCATCTGCCAGCTGACCATCGGTCTGACGATCGAGGAACAGACCCGGACCCAGATGGAGCGGCTCGGCGTCACCGGACCGTCCGGCCGGGTCTTCGACGCGGAGTTCGACGACGCGCTCGAGGTGATCCTCGACGGTGCCCGGGCCCGCAGCGCCGCACAGACGCACTGACCCGCGCGCACCGCACCTGCCGCAGACCGAGATTTCGTCCGGCGCAGGCGGGCACGTAGATTACTGAGGCGGCCACCCGCCCGGGAGGCCCGTGCCCGGAGAGAGAAACCAACGACAGTGCCCGCGTCCACCGATCGCCCTGCCACGGCAACGGCCCCGACGGTGCCCGCCTATCGTTCAGACCTCGACGGTCTCCGCGGCATCGCCATCGCCCTGGTCGCATGCTTCCACGTCTGGTTCGGCCGGGTCTCCGGCGGCGTCGACGTGTTCCTCACCCTCTCGGGCTACTTCTTCATCGGCTCGCTGCTGCGGCACACCGTTCACAGCCAGTCGGTCAGCTTCGGGCTCGCGGAGACGATCAACCCCTGGCCGCGGTTCCAGCGCCTGCTCAAACGACTCCTGCCCGCGCTGTACACGGTGCTCATCGGGGTCGTGATCCTGACGGTCCTGGTGATCGCACAGACCCGCTGGCTCAACATCGGCCGCGAGACCTTCGCGAGCGCGCTCTACTACCAGAACTACTACCTCGCGAAGAACTCTCAAGACTACCTCGCCGCGAGCTCGGCGAACAGCCCGCTGCAGCACCTCTGGTCCATGTCCATGCAGGGCCAGTTCTTCGTCGGCGCCCTGGTCGTCCTGCTCGCCATCGCCGGACTGATCAAGGTGGCGGGCCGCCGCTACGAGACGCTGACCCGCGCAAGCGTCATCCGCGGTGTCTTCGCGGTCGTCGTCGCCGCCGTCGCCGTCGCCTCGTTCGTCTGGGCGCAGCACCGGCTGCACGTCGATCAGCCCTTCAACTACTACGACACGCGCTCGCGACTGTGGGAACCGCTGGTGGGCGGGCTCCTGGCGATCTGGATGCCGCGGTGGTCGATCGCCGACCGCATCCGCAGCGCGGTCACCGTCGCAGCGCTGGTGTTGATCGCCACCTGCGGTTGGTGGATCGACGGTGTCGCCGAATACCCGGGTGCGCTCGCGTGGGTTCCGGTGGGGGCCACACTCCTCGTCATCTGGGCCGGTCAGGCCTCCGACCGCTCGGCCCCGGCCGCGAACAGGATGCTCGCGAGCCGGCCCGCCGTGTGGCTCGGCGGACTGTCGTACTCGCTGTATCTGATCCACTGGCCGCTGCTGATCTTCTACCTCACCTGGCGCGGAACGCAGCACGCGAACGTTCTCGAAGGCGCGGGCATCCTCGCCGTCTCCCTGGGACTCGCGTGGCTGATGAAACGGTATGTGGAGGATCCGCTGCGCGGCGGCGGCCGCTCGTCGATGGCGCACATCCGGTGGCCGGCGCACCCCCGGATCACCTACACCGCGATCCTGACCGTCGTGCTGGTCGCGATGTCCGCCGGGACTGCCGGAGCCATTCGGGCGTGGGACCGTCACATGGCGACGGTCACCGTCGACACCGCGAACCTCGACCCCGCACTGTATCCGGGTGCCCGCGCCCTGCTCGAGAACGCGCCCGTTCCGGCACTCGACCCGCAGCCGACGCCGCTCGCGGTGGCCGACGACCTTCCGCAGACCGGCCCGGACGGATTCATGAGCGATTTCGCCGCGACCGAGCCCGCGATCGGCGTCTACGGCGACCCGCACGGCACCAGGACCCTCGCCCTCGCCGGAGGCTCGCACGCCGAGATGTGGATCGGTGCCCTCGACGCGATCGGCAAGGCCAACGGATTCAAGATCCTCACCTATCTCAAGATGGGCTGTCCGCTGACGTCCGACGAGAACCCGACGAAGCTGGAGGGCACGCCGTATCCCGAGTGCCGCACCTGGATTCTGAACGTGATGGCCGACCTCGAACGGACTCGCCCCGACGCGGTGTTCACGAACTCGACGCGGCCGGACCCGTCGGGCGCCGCCGATCACGTCCCGCAGGGGTACATCGGGATCTTCGACGAACTGACCGGCGCCGGGATCCCCGTCGTCGGAATCCGCGACGATCCGTGGCCGCACAACGACCGCGGGCCGATCAACACACCCGAGTGCCTCGCCGCAGGCGGCACCGCGCGCTCGTGCGGCACGGTGCGGACCAGCGCACTGCATCCGGTCGATCCGGCGACCGACTACGCCGCGCGCAACCCGCTGTTCCATCGGCTCGACCTCTCCGACGGGCTCTGCACCGCCGACTTCTGCCCCGCCGTGGTCGGTAACATCACCGTGTACAAGGACTATCACCACTTGAGCGCGACCTACGTCCGGAGCCTCACCCGGGAACTGTCGCGTCAGCTCTCCGCGGCACTGCCGTGGACCGGCCCGGAGATCCACTGACGCCTCACCTCCGGGGCCAGTGCAGGCGATCGGAGGACAGGTATGGCCGGCACCCCCGCCGACCCGGTGGCCACCTATCGCATCCAGCTCACGCCTGACTTCACGTTCGCCGAGGTGGCCGGGATCCTGCCTCATCTGTGCGAACTCGGTGTCAGTCACCTCTACCTCTCCCCCGTCCTGGAGGCGATGCCCGGATCGCGGCACGGCTACGACTGGTGCCCGCCAGGGCGGATCTCCGGTGTTCTCGGCGGGCCCGACGGCTACCGGCTGCTTCGCGAGCACGCCCGGGCCCTCGGACTCGGCGTCATCCTCGACATCGTCCCCAACCACGTCGGAATCGCGGACCCCGATCACAATCCCTGGTGGTCGGACGTGCTGGTGAACGGCCTGGACTCCCGGTACGCCGAGTACTTCGATCTCGACACCGAGGCCGCAGGCGGGATCGTCAACCTGCCCTACCTCGGCCGCGACGAGGACCTCGCCGATCTGCGACTCGACGAGCGCGGACGGCTGGTCCTCGGCACGCTCGCCGTACCCACCGCCCCGGGGACCGCGTCACCCGGCGACGACCCGCACGCGGTGCACGCCCGCCAGCGGTACCGCCTCGTCCGGCACGACAGCCGCCGCATCGGCTACCGCCGGTTCCTGGCCGTCAACGGGCTCGCCGCACTGCGGCAGGAGGTTCCGGAAGTCTACGACGCGACGCACTCGTGGCTCCGGGAACTGATCGCCGACGACTTGGTGGACGGCGTCCGCGTCGACCACGTGGACGGGCTGCGCGATCCCGCCGGTTACCTCCGGCGGCTGCGCGCCGATCTCGGCGACCATCGGCTCCTCTACATAGAGAAGGGGCTCGCGATCGGCGAGCGGCTCGACCCCGCCCTCCCCGTCGACGGCACCACCGGATACGACCAGCTCCGGCTGATCGAAGCCCGCTTCACCGCACCGACGGGGATGGTGGAACTCGACGAGACCTTCAAATCCGTCTCCGGCGTCCCGGGCGGCGGCGAACTCGGCGCTCTGGCGCGCGCACTTCGCCAGACCGTGCTCGTGGACCTGTTCCCCGACCGACTCCAGCGCGTCGGCGATCTGCTCTGCCGGCGTGCGCCGCACGTTCGCGCCCACCTCGTGCAGCAGGCCGCCGCCCTGATGATCTGCTCCGCGTCGGTCGCCCGTCCCGACTACCCCTCGCTGCGAAGCACGGTGTTGGCCGACATCGAACGGCTGCGGGACGCCAGTCCGATCCTGTCACCGGGGTTCGACGTCCTCCGTGACGCCTTCCACGACCCGGACTACGCTCCGGAAGCGGTCGCCCGACTCGGCGAAGCCGCGGTCGCGGTCTACGGCAAGGCCACCGAGGACATCGGGTTCCACCGCACCGCACGGCTGGTCTCCACGCAGGAACTCGGATGCAATCCGCGGGTCCCGGCCGTGAACCGCAACGACTTCCATGCGCGGATGACCGAGCGCGCGGCCCACTGGCCGCGGGCGCTGACGGCACTGTCGACGCACGACACCAAACGCAGCGAGGACGTCCGCGCCCGGATCGCGGTGATCGCACAGACGCCCCAACGGTGGCGGATCCTGGTCGACGAGCTGCAGCGGATCGCACCGCCGCCGGACCCGGTGATGTGCTACTTCCTCCTACAGAACGTGGTCGGCGTGTGGCCCGACGAGGGCCGGCCGGACGCCGACCTGGCCCGTCGACTCGCGGAGTTCGCGCGCAAGTCCATGCGGGAGAACGGCATCGTGTCGTCGTGGACCGACGTGGACGACGCTGCCGAGTCGGCCGTTCAGCAGTGGCTGACGAGTCTGCAGCACGGTTTCGCGGCGGAGCTGATCGCCGCGTTCGTCGCACTCATCGCCGACGCCGGCCGCGCCGAGTCGATCTCGCGCAAGGCCCTGTCGCTCCTGCTGCCCGGTGTCGGCGACGTGTACCAGGGCACCGAGTGGTGGGACCATTCGCTGACCGACCCCGACAACCGGCGGCCTGTCGATTACGGTCAGCGCCTCGACCATCCGAAGCTCCAGGCCGTGCGGACCGCTCTGGCGGTCCGGCGCAGGCATCCGGGTGCCTTCGCCCCGGGCAGCGACTTCATCGACGTCCCCGCGCGCGGGGTCTGCGCCTCGCACATCGTCAGCTTCGCGCGCGGCCGCGACGGCGAACCGCAGGTGGTCCTCGTCGCGGTTCGGCTGGCCCTGATGTTCACCGGCGCCGAGACCAGAGCTGCCGCCCAGGTGGAACTGCCCGCCGGAACCTGGCGCGATGCCGTCACCGGCGCGGTGTTCACCGGAACCGTCGGTGCGGACGTCCTCCTGGGCGACGGTCCGCTGGCCGTCCTCGAACCGGCGGATTGAGCCGCCGCGGGACGGCTATCCGGGTGGCTATCCGCCGGGGACCGGCGCGGGCGTCTGCGTCGGGGCGGGTGTCGGGATCTGCTGCTGCGCCTGCTGAGAGCCGACGGTGACTCCGGGACCTGCCTCGATCGCGCTCACGAGCCAGTCGCCGTCGACCTTCTTCATGTTCAGCTGGAGCAGGATCGCATTCTTGCCTCCGGTGGTGCTGATGGCGCTGGTGCCCGTCACGTCCACACCGAGGACCACCGTCGCCTGATCGGCACTGAAGGACTCGACCATCGAGGAGGTCACCGTGGTCTTGATGTTCTCGACCTTGTTCTCCTTCATGAACTCGGTGCTGACGACCGCGTCCGAGTCCAGTCGCTTCTTGAACTCACCGGTGCTGAGCGGGCCCACCGCGTCGCGCAGCGACTTGGCGTCCGCATTGGGACCGCTCATCGCCTGGAAGTACGTGCCGACGAAGTTCGACGCGGCGGCCTTGCTGTCGTCGAACGCCGCGAGTTTTTGGTCCTTCTCGTACAACTGCCATCCGCCGACCGCGATCACGGCGATCACGGCGACGACGAGCAGTCCGACGATCGCCTGCTTCACCCGGCGCATCGAGATCGTCACCGAGACGCTGTCGGCCTTCTCCCTGCCCGCCTTCCGCTCGGCGCGCTTGGCCGCATTGCCGGACTCCGAGGCGTCCATGGCAACGGCGGTGTCGTCGGCATCTGCGTCGTCGGGCCGGGCGTCCGAGATGTCTTTCGAGTCGTCTGAACTCATAAATCCTTCATCACTTGTCGAGCGGTACCGTGCGGGCGTTCGGATCGTAGTCCGGAGGCGGACCCGCCGTGTCGTCGCCCTTCGGTCGCGGTGCGTTCGCCGCCCCGCGGACCTGCATGGTCGGATCCTCGGTGACACAGTACAGATTCTTCGGCACGGTGAGTTCGAGGATCTTGGTCGGACGCACCGGAGCGATCTGGTAGTTGCACGACGGCCGCGGATACACCGATGCCAGCGCCCACCAGGCGCCGTCGTGGAACATCTTCTGTGCCTGAATGGACCCGTCCCGGATCGCGGGGAACAGGGTCGCCAGCGCCGGCGCGCGCAGTGCACCCTGTCGCGCGACGTCGAGGAACTGGGTCAGAACGTCGCTGAGCGGATCGGTGATCGTCGCCAGCGATCCGGCGAGGCTCGTGAACTGTTCCGGTCCGTTCCCCAGGAGCGTCCGCAGTTCCTTGTCGGCCGCGACCGTCGCGTCGAAGAGCGAGTCGAGCCCGCCGGCGAGGCGTCCGAGATCCGGTTGGACCTGCGCCGTGGTCTTGAGGATCGTTCCGGAGTTCTTGATCAGGGTGGTGGTCTCCGGCAGCACCTTCGCCAGATCGGCGAAGATCACGCCTCCGGAGTTGAAGACCGACTTGAGCTGGTTGGGCCCGCGGTCGTTGAGTGCGATCTCGAGTTCCTTGAGCGTCGCGGTGAGTTTCGGCGCATCGATCTGGCTGATGACGTCGAGCGTCGACTGCAGCATCCCCGGGAAGGCCGCCGTCACGTGCGTCTGGCCCACCTGGATCACATCTCCGTCCTGCAGGTACGGGCCGTCATCGGTGGTCGGGGTGATGTTCACGTACTGCTCGCCCGCTGCCGACAGGCCGAGTGCGGAGAACGTCGCTCCCTTGTTGATCTTGTAGTCGTCGCGCAGATCGAGAGTCACGTCGACGCTCTTGGGCGTGACCTGAATGGAACGGACCTCGCCGATCTGGGCGCCGCGCAGCATCACCTTGCTGGTGTCCTGCAGGCCGCCGGAGACCGGGAAATGCACCATGACCTGATACGTGCTCTGCCACGGACGCCAACTGAGACTGTTGAAGGCGAGGAACGCCAGACCCACCAGCATCACCACGACCAGCCCCAGGTTGCCGATCATGATCTTGCGTTTGCGCAGCCATCGCATCATGAGCAGCATCCCTTCGTTCCGGTGAGACGAGCGATGATGCGGGCGAGTGTCTGTTCCAGACTGTGCATGCCGTTGGTGACGTCCGCGCCTTCGGGCAACCGCGACGCCGAATCGAATCCGGCGCCCGGCGTCAGCCAGTACACCTTGGCCGAGACCGCCGCCGCACTTCCGGACGTCGACTTGACCCACTTCGGGTTCAGCTCGGCCATGCGGTCGGCGAGCGGCCCGAAGATCGGCGCCGCATTCTCCAGCGCCACCAGCGTGGTGTTGAGGTGGCCGAGCATCTCGCCGAAGTCGGCCTGCTCGGTGTTCAGGAAATCGTTGGTCGCGGCGGTCACCTTGTTCGTCTTATCGAGGGTCGTCAGGATCATGCCGAGTTGGTCGTTGACCGTGTTGATCGCCGCGGGGAGCTTGTTGATCGCGGCGGCGATCTGGTTGCGGCCGTTCGCCAGTTCCTTCGACCACCGCGCTGTGACGGCCATCGATTGGTCGACCGCCGCCGAGTTCTTGTTGAACTTGTCGATCGCGGTCGTGAATCCCTCGATGGCGCCGTGCAGTTCGGGAGCATTGCCGCCGATGGCGGTGCTGAGCTCGGTGAAGATCCGCTGCAGGGAGCTCACCGAACCCGAGTCGACCAGCCCCGTCAGGCTCACGAGCAGGTCCTCCACCGTCGCCGCCGCCGAAGTGGGGCCGGTCAGGGTGCCGCCGTCGCGCACCATTCCCTTCGAGGTGTCCGCCGGCGGCTGCAGCGCGACGAAGACGTCGCCGAGCGGTGTCGCCTGACGCAGTTCGGCTCCGGTGCCGATCGGCAGTTCGGTGTCCTTCGCCACCTTCATCGTGACCTCGGCGCGGTAGTTCTTCGCGACGATGGACTCCACCTCGCCCACATCCAGGCCGCCGAGACGGACCTTGGCCTTGTTCGGCAGGTTGAGTGCGTTCTCGAACGAGGTGTGGACGGTGATCGAATCGCTGATCCCGCCCGGGGCGGGCAGCGGGATCTGCTCCACCGTGACGCCTGGGACGGCGCCGCATGCGGTGAGGCTGACCGTGGTGACGAGTGAGACCGCCGCGAGACCGGCCTTGCGAATCCTGGTCATTTCTTGCTCAGCTCCAACAGTCCGGAATAGATGCCCAGATCGGGGCCGAAGTCCTTCAGCTGACCGGTGTCGCAGCCCTTCTGGTTCAGGTTGATCGCATTGCAGAACTTGTTGAGCATCTGGTTGTCGAGCAGCGACTTGTCAAGGAAGACCGAGGCCCGCCACGCACCCTGTTCGGCCGAGATCGAGTTCGAGAGGTTCTGGAACAGCAGCGGCGCCACATCGATCGTCTCCACCACCTCGCGGGAGAAGTCGGACAGATTGGCCGCCAGCGACGCCATCCGCCCGGTCGCACCGCTGATCGCACCCGAGTTGGCGGCGAGGAACTCGGAGGTGTTCTGCAGGGTCTTGTTCAGGTCGTGCAGCGACGCGACGAGGCCGACCGACTGGTCGCCCAGCATGTCCGAGACCTGCGTCATCGACGACGAGAACTGCTGCATCTTCGGATAGTTGTCGGTGAGCGCCGTGGTGAGCGTGCTCAGCGACTTGATGATCGACATCAATGCGTCACCGTTGTCCGCGCCGAGCTTGCCCGCCTTCGAGAGCGCATCGAGCGCCTGCCGCAGCTTCTCGCCGTTGCCGGAGGCGATTCCCGAAGTCACGTCGACGAAGTCGGCGATCGGCCCCTCGCCGGGCCGGTCTCCCGACATGGCCTTGACGATCTTGTCGATCGAATCGAACAGCGTGCCGATCTCCACCGGCGCCTCGGTGTGGCGGATCACGTCGCCGTCGCCGAGCTTGGGTCCCTTGGTGTAGGTGGGCGACAGCTCGATGTGCCGCGTGGTCACGATCGAGGTGTTGACGATCGCCGCCGTCACATCGGCGGGCACGTCGACGCTGTTGTCGACGGTCATCGTGACCTTCACCCGAGTGCCCTGGGGCTCCACGGAGGTGATGCGACCGACCGGCATTCCGAGAACCGCGACGTCGTTGCCGGTGAAGATTCCCGACACGTCGTCGAAATAGGCTGTGACGGTGTTGGCCTGGCCCAGCGCCGCGGTCCAGGTGGCGGGCATCAGCGAGCAGCCGCTGACGGTCGTCGCCGTCACCGCGACCAGCGCCACCGCGGCCATCGCGCTCTTGATCCGGGACATCCTCAGCATCCGTCCACCACCCGCGCCGCGCAGAGCCAGTTGTCGGGGAACAGGCCCCACGGCAGGTAGCCGTTCGCATAGGGCCCGTCACCGGTGAGATTCGTGGTCAACCGGGCGGTGACCGGCAGGACGTCAAGCAGCTTGCGCAGGTTGTCGCGGTTCTTCTCGAGTCCGTTCGCAATCGTGTTGAGGTTCGCCATCACCGGTGCGAACTGGTCGCCGTTCTCCGCGGCCACCGCCGACGCCTGATCGGTGAGGGCGGCCACGCCGTCGAGCATCCGGGTCACGAGTTGTTCGCGAGCCACGATCTTGTTCGCCAGTTGGGCGCCCTGGCCGACGATGATCGACAGCGCGAACTGACTGTCGACGACCTGCTTGGTGACCGCATCGGTGTCTTTGAGCAGCTGGTTGATCTGATCGTGCCGATTGTTGAGCACGTTCGACATCCGGGTCAGCGCATCGAGTGTGGGTCCCATGATCGCGGGCGCACCCGCCAGCTGCGTGCTCAGCGTGCGGATGCTGTTGGTGAGGTCATTCGGTTCGATGCCCGCAAGCACCGGGGTGCCCTTGGCCAGGGTCTGCTGGAGGTCGTAGGGCACGTACGTGTGCTGGATCCGGTCGTTCGGCGTCGCCTTGTCGCTTTGCCCGAGCACGATGTCGACGTACCGCTGCCCCAACAGCGTCGACATCTTGATCTCGGCGGAGCCGTCGTCCTTGACCTCGACGTCCTTGTCGACCTTCATGGCGACCTCGACGTGGTCTCCGGCCAGTTCGGTCTTCGACACTTCGCCGACGTCGATGCCCGCCACGCGGACTTTGTCACCGGGACGGATTCCGCCCGCCTGTTCGAAGTCTGCGGTGTACGTCCGCTTACCGAGTCCGGCCGAACTCAGCCCGACCACGGCGACCAGGACGATCGCGATGACGACGACACCGAGGATCCCGTACCACAGCCGGCGGTTGCCGTGGAACGACCGGGCGAGACGCTTCTTCATCGGCACACCACCGAGTGGTTGGTGCCACCGATCTTGTTGATCAGGCCGGGCGGGAACAGGACGTCGCCGATGGAGATGTCGAGGTCACACGCGTAGATGTTCAAGTAGTTGCCCTGCATCATCACATTCGGGAAGTGTCCGAGGAAGATCGGCAGCTCGACCGCGAGCCGGTCCATCTTGGCGCCGTTGGCGATCAGTTTGCCGGTGGCGTCGTCGGCGGCGGTGCCGGCCGACTTGAGGGTCGCGCGGTTCTGCGCGAACACCTGGGCGAAACCGGTGGTGGTCTGGCCGAGCTGATCGATCGCCTTGCCGAACTGCTGAGAGTTGCCGTTGAGACCCTCGATCAGCTTTCCGGTGCTGTCGAGGAGGGTCTGCACCTGGTCGCCCTGTGAGGCCAGTTCGCGCATCACCACCCCCATGTTCGTGATGATCGCGCCGAGCACCTGGTCGCGGTCGGCCATGTCGCTCGCCACCTGCCCGATCTCGGCGATCGTGCGAGAGAGAGACACCTCGTCGCCCTGGAAGGCCTGGATCAGGCTCTCCGACAGCGCGTTGACCTGTTCGGGTGTCAGCGTGTCGAAGACCGGCTGGAATCCGGCGAGGAGTTTGGTGACGTCGAACGAGTCCTCGCCCGGCAGACGCAGCGCCGAGCCCTCGCTCAGCTGAGCCTGGGGTGTCGGACCGTCCAGCGACAGCGCCAGGTACCGCTGACCGATCAGGTTCTGGTAACGGATCGCGGCCCGGGTGTTCGCGTACACCTTCTGATCGTCCTGGACCTCGAACCTGACGAGGGCCCTGCCGTCGTCGAGGTCGATGCTCTCCACGCGCCCGACGCGCACGCCCGCCATTCTGACGTCGTCGCCCTCCGCGAGCCCGGACGCGTCGTTGAACGTGGTCGTGTACCCGCTGGTCGGCCCGCTCACCGAGCGCTCGAGCGTGGACCAGATCAGATACGTCATCGCCAGCGCGACGATCGCGAACAGGGTGAATCCGATCAGCGGCTTGCGGATGGTCGATTTAGCGGCGCTCACCGGCCTCCCTCCTGCGGTGTCACGGCCGAGACCAGCGGGCCGAGCATGAGGCTGTCGGCCGAGGTCGGCTTCCGTCCGAGCGCGCCCTTGAGCGTCTTCTCGTCCTTTCCGGTCGTCACAGCACTGACCGGCTTCTGGGCGGCGGCCCGCTTCATTCCCGGCGGGTACACCGTCAACGGTCCCGACATGGTCGGGCCCGTGCCGGTCCCGGGGCCGACGCATCCCGGCCCACGGGCCGTCCCGTAGGGGCCGCCGTCGTACACCGGGCAGTTCTGGCGCGTGTACTGCGCGAACGCACTGAAGCTGACGCCGAGGTTCAGCTGAACGTGGCCGTTCACGCCGGTGAAGACTCCGAGCACTCTGCCCGCCAGGACGTAGAGCTGCTGCAGCGCCTCGGGCAGTGAGTTCGGTTCCAGGGTGATCGCTCCGAGCATCGTGTTCAGATCACGCACGATCCGCTTGCCGCCGTCGCCGTTCTTGGCGAAGAGGGTGTGCACTTGGTCGAGCATCCCCTGGCCGGCCGACAGCAGTGCGGTCAGCTGGTCGGCGTTCTGCGCGATCGTCATCGCCGGAACCACCGACTTGCCGAGCGCGTCGAGCAGTTGCGGGGTCGACTGCGCCAGACCGCGGATCGCCCGGTCGAAGTTCTCGAAACCGGACGGTGCGCCCGGCGGGAACTGCGCGTTGATGGTCTTCCAGTAGGTGTCGAGAACACCGACGAAGGTGGAGAAGGTTGCGCCGCCGCCCTGCAGCGCGTCGGCGATGGTGCCGAGCACCATGCCGAGATCTTCGGGCGGGACACTCCGCAGCAGCGAGCGGAGCTCGTTCTGCGCGTCCTGCAGCCGGATGGTCGGCTCGGAGGTGTCGGCCTTCACCACGTCGCCGCCGCTGATCGACTCCGAGGCGGGATTCGCCGGCGCGATCAGCTCCACCGAGTTCACGCCGAAGAGGTTCGACGGAACGGTGCGCGCGGTGGTGTTCGCCGGGATGCCGGACGCCTGGTCCGGGTTCAGGATCAACGCGACGTCCTTCGTCGGGTTGTCACCGCTGCCGACCAGGGTGATCGAATCGACCGACCCCACGATGAAGCCGTTGTAGCGGACGTCGGCCCCGGGAACCAGTCCGTCGCCGACGTCGGTCAGCTCCGCGGTGACCTCGGTGCGGTCGTCGAACTTACCCTCGTACCGGGCCAGCAGCAGTGCGAACACGACCACCGCCACGGCGAGGAACGCCAGCCCCCGCAGGAAGTACGTCTTGAGCGACGGATCGCGCCCACCAGTATCGATTCGCATCCGTCACCCCGATATCTTGATGCCGGCCGAGGTGCCCCAGAACACCAGCGTGAGGATCAGGTTCGCGAAGACGATCGTGATGATCGACAGCCGGATCGCATGCCCGGCCGCGACACCCACGCCTTCCGGACCGCCCGACGCGAAGTATCCGTAGTAGCACTGGATGAAGGTCGTGAGCAGGACGAAGACTATGACTTTGAGGAACGAGAAGACCACATCGCGCGACAGGATGAATTCGTCGAAGTAGTGCAGGTAGGTGCCCGATCCCTGTCCCGACTGGATCTGGAACATGAACTGGCAGGCGATGTAGTTGGCGGCCAGCGAGATCGCGTACAGCGGGATGATCGACAGGACCGCCGCGGCCATCCGGGTCGTCACCAGATAAGGCAGCGGCCGGATCGCGATCGATTCGAGCGCGTCGATCTCCTCGCTGATCCGCATCGACCCGAGCTGCGCCGTGAACCGGCAGCCCGACTGTGCGGTGAACGCCGTCGCGGCCAGCAGCGGAGCGATCTCACGGGTGGTCGCGAACGCCGAGAGTCCGCCCGTGATCGGCGACATGCCGAGCAGGTTGAGCGCCGTGTAGCCCTCGATGCCGACGGTCGCGCCGCCCATCACGCCGAGGATCACCATGACGCCGACGGTTCCGCCGCCGACGACGATCGCGCCGTTGCCCCACGCCACGTCGGAGAGCAGTCGCCAGACCTCTTTCCGGTAGTGCGTGAAGGTGATGGGCGCCAGTCCGATCGACTTCACGAGGAAGGTGATCAGGTGCCCCATCGCGACGATGCCGTCGCGCGGCGCCTCCCACAGCTTCCGCAGCCAGCCGAGCGGTTTGAGCAGCGGCGGTACGTAGCGTGACGCGGCCATCTCACACCACCTTCGCCGGCACGACGAGTGCGAACACCTGGGTGAGCACCACGTTGACGGTGAACAGCAGGATCACCGAGTTGACGACCGCCGCATTCACCGAGTTCGCGACACCGGCCGGGCCGCCGCTGGTGGTGAGGCCGCGGTCGCAGGCGACGATCGCCACGATGGCGCCGAAGATCACGGCTTTCACCAGGGCGAACAACAGATCGGGCACGCCGGCGAAGGAAGCGAACGTCCCCGTGTAGCTGCCGGGCGTCCCGCCCTGGAAGTAGACGTTGAACAGGTAGCCGGTGATGAAGCCGACGAAGCAGACGAAGCCGCAGAGCAGGAACGAGACCACCATCGTGGCGAGCAGCCGGGGCGAGATCAGACGCTGGATCGGGTTGACTCCCATCACCCGCATGGCGTCGATCTCCTCGCGGATCGTGCGCGAGCCGAGGTCGGCGGCGATGGCCGAGCCGACCGCACCCGCCAGCAGCAGCGAAGTCACCAGCGGCGCGCCCTGCCGGATGACGCCGAGGCCGGTCGCGGCGCCGGAGAACGACGTGGCGCCGATCTGGCCGGCGATGTTCGAGACCTGGATCGAGACGATGACGCCGATCGGGATCGCCACGAGCAGCGTCGGGAAGACCGACGTGGAGGCCATGAACGCGCACTGCCGGATGAACTCGCCGAAGGGGAAGCGCTTCTTGACGATGTCTTCGATGAGGACCTTGAACACTTCGACGAACATCGCGAGCTGACGGCCGAAGGTCTCGAAGGACTTCTTGATGTGCTCGTCGAACCATTTGCGGGCGCCGCTGTCGGACCAACGACGCGCAGCAGCACGTGGGTGCGCGTCCACCGTGTCTGTGCTCAATCCCCTGCCTTCGCCCTCTTCGCCTCCGCGGGTGCGGTGGGGAGTCGACAGTCGCCGCGCCCCCCGCCGGCCCCACCCCCGAGGGGGTGTTCGGTCGTAATATACACAGCGATTTCGGGAAAGTGTGCCAGGCGCCACACATAACTTCACCTATGTAGGAAATAGGCAGGTGACCCTCCCACGACGCCGGTAACCAGGTGATCGGGTGGTCGAGACGACGACGGCGGCCGCCCCCGTCGTTGCCGGGAGCGACCGCCGTCGCGCTGGGTCCGCCTACGTCAGGTAGCGGTACGCCGGAGTGTCCGGCTCGAGTTGTTCGACGTCCAGACGGGAGCGCTTCATCCGGTCCTGCAACCCGGACAGATCCGACGGGTCGCCGAGTTCCACGCCGACCAACGCGGCCCCGGTCTCGCGGTTGTTCCGCTTGACGTACTCGAACAGAGTGATGTCGTCGTCGGGACCGAGGACGTCGTCGAGGAAGCGGCGCAGCGCGCCCGGCTCCTGCGGGAAGTTCACCAGGAAGTAGTGCTTGAGACCGCGGTGCACCAACGACCGCTCGATGATCTCGCCGTAGCGGGAGACGTCGTTGTTGCCGCCCGAGACGAGTGCGACCACGGTGGCACCGGCGGGAAGATCGAGTTCGCGCACCGCGGTCGCCGCGAGCGCGCCCGCGGGCTCGGCGATGATCCCCTCGTTCTGGTACAGCTCGAGCATGGTCGAGCAGATCGCCCCCTCGCTCACATTCGTGATGGTGACGCTGCCCGGCGCGAGGTCGATCTCCGAGGCCTCGATCACCGGCACCCGCGGGTGCGAGGTGACGTCGGCGAGCACGGGGTGGTTCACCACCCGGGCCCCGGCGGCCGCCATCACGCCGTGCCCCAGGCCGCCGATGCGCTGCACTGCCGCACCGTCGACGAAGGAGTCGACGGTCGGCAGCGTGTACGGTGCACCGTTGACCAGCGCGGCCGCGAGCGACACGGCACCGTGCGGCTCCACGCCGACGATCGCGACGCCGGGGCACGCCGCACGCAGGTAGGTGACGATTCCGGCCATGCAGCCCGCACCGCCGACCGGCAACACGACGACGTCGGGATCGGCTCCGAGCTGCTCGAGGATCTCCTTGCCGATCGTGCCCTGCCCGGCCGCCGTGCGCGGGTCGTCGAAGGCGTGGATCCACGTGGCGCCCGTGCGGATCACATCGCTCTGGGCCGCGGCCGCCGCGGCGTCGTAGGTCTCACCGACCGGAATGAGCTCGACGAACCCTCGGCCATGCCACAGAATCCGGTCGCACTTCTGCTTGGGAGTGGTCGTCGGTACGTAGATCCGACCCTTGACCTGCATGGTGGCGCACGCGAACGCGACGCCCTGTGCGTGATTGCCCGCGCTCGCCGCGACGACGCCTGCGGCCAGTTCATCTGCGCTCAGCTGCGCCATGACGTTGTAGGCGCCGCGGATCTTGTAGGAGCGGACGGTCTGCAGATCCTCGCGCTTGAGATGCACTCGCGCACCGGTGGCGTCACTCAGGCGGGGGCAGTCCTCCAGCGGTGTCCGGCGTACGACGCCGTCCAGACGACGTGCCGCAGCCTCAATGCTCGCCGGGGTGAGGGTCGAATCAGCGGCGGGAGTGGTGTTCGGCGATGAAGTCACGCTCTCCATCGTCCCACCGTTCACGAAGCAGCACATAGCCGCCCCACCACACCGTGATCACCGCGACTGCACTGGCCCACATTGACGCCGTCCCGGAGCCGGTGAAGGTGAACACGAGCGCGGCGACGACCACGCCGGCGACCACAGCGGCCAGCTTGTACAGCGGCCACGGCACCCCGAACACCGGAACCTGCACGGCGCGATGCACAGTTGCGGGCTGAGGTGCCTGTCGGATCAGCGTGGTCATATCCACAGTGTAGCTCAGTCGACGAGTTGAGATTCGGTGAACCGAATCTCGGCCTCGTGCCTGCCCTTCTCAGGTCAGACAGCTCGGGCCCAGGAGTGCCTTCAAATCCCCCATCAGGGCCGACGACGGCGCCACGCGCAGTGAGTCCATCAACCGCAACTGCGTCTGCTTCCGGTCGCTGACCAGCGTCACATGAACGTCGGAGGTCCCCGGATGACGCACGAGGATCTGTTTGAGCGCGCTGACCCGGTCGGGCGTGCAGACGCGGGCCGACAGCGTGAGATTCAGCGGCTTGGTGGTGCCGACCGCTGACAGGTCCGGAACCGCGAGGTCGTTGGCGCTGATCATCGTCGAATCGTCACGCTTGTTGACACGGGCCTTGACCAGGACGATGTTGTCGGGCACCAGGTCCATCCCGTACGCGACGTACGCGCGCGGGAAGAAGTACACCTCGACGCCGCCCACCATGTCCTCGAGCTGGACCGCCGCCCACGGCTCGCCCTTCTTGTTCACCCGTCGGGTCACCGAGGAGATGATGCCGCCGATGGTGATCTGCGCGCCGTCGGCCACCGACCCTTCGAGGAGCGCGGTGATCGAGGTGTCGGTCTGCGCCGCGATCGCGTGCTCCAGTCCTGCCAGTGGGTGGCCGGACACGTACAGGCCCAGCATGTCTCGTTCGAGAGCGAGCTTGTGCTTGGTCTCCCACTCGTCCTCCGGCACCTTGACCGCGAACACGTCCGAGGCACCGCCGTCGTCGTCTCCGACACCGCCGAAGAGGTCGAACTGGCCGACCGCTTCGGCCTTCTTGGTCGACAGCACGGCGTCGATCGCTTCGGAGTGAACGAGGAACAGGCCCTTGCGGTCGTGACCGAGCGAATCGAAACCGCCGGCTTTGATCAGCGACTCGGTGACCTTCTTGCTGCACGCCTGCACGTCGATCTTGCCCAAGTAGTCCGAGAAGCTCGTGTAGGTGCCCTTCTCCTCGCGCGCCGAGATGATCGAGGAGACCACTCCGGACCCGACGTTGCGGATCGCGGCCAGACCGAATCGGATGTCCTCCCCCACCGCGGCGAAGTCGGCACGCGACTCGTTGACGTCGGGTGGCAGCACCGTGATGCCCATCTTGCGACAGTCCGCGAGGTAGATCGCCGCTTTGTCCTTGTCGTCGCCGACCGACGTCAGCAGCCCCGCCATGTACTCGGCCGGGTAGTTGGCCTTGAGATAGGCGGTCCAGAACGAGACCAGCCCGTAGCCGGCGGCGTGCGATTTGTTGAAGGCGTAGCCGGCGAACGGCAGAACCGTGTCCCACAGGGCGGTGATCGCCCCCTGTGAGAAGCCGTTGTTCTTCATCCCCTCCGCGAAACCGTCGTAGGCCTCGTCGAGGATCTCCTTCTTCTTCTTTCCCATCGCACGACGGAGCAGGTCGGCCTGTCCGAGCGAGTAGCCCGCCACCTTCTGAGCGATCTGCATGATCTGCTCCTGGTAGACGATCAGGCCGTAGGTCTCCGCCAGGATCTCCTTGAGCGGCTCCTCCAACTCGGGATGGATCGGCTTGACGTCCTGCAGACCGTTCTTCCGCTTGGCGTAGTCGGTGTGCGCGTTCACACCCATCGGCCCCGGGCGGTACAGCGCCAACACGGCGACGATGTCTTCGAAGCCGGTGGGCTGCATCATCTTCAGCAGCTCGCGCATGGCCGCGCCGTCGAGCTGGAAGACGCCGAGCGTGTCGCCCCGCGCCAGCAGCTCGTAGGTCTTCGGATCCTCGAGCGGCAGCTTGTCGAGATCGAGGTCGATGCCGCGGTTGGTCTTGATGTTCTCGATCGCGTCACCGATGACGGTCAGGTTGCGCAGCCCGAGGAAGTCCATCTTGAGCAGACCGATGGCCTCGCACGAGGGATAGTCCCAACCGGTGATGATGGCGCCGTCCTGCGCACGCTTCCAGACCGGGATCGCGTCGGTGAGCGGTTCGCTCGACATGATCACCGCGCAGGCGTGCACGCCCGCGTTGCGGACCAGCCCCTCCAGGCCGAGGGCGGTGTCGTAGATCCGCTTGACGTCCGGATCGGTCTCGATCAGCGTGCGGACCTCGGTGGCCTCCGAGTACCGCTCGTGCTCGGGATCGGTGATGCCCCAGACCGGGATGTCCTTGGCCATGATCGGCGGCGGGAGCGCCTTGGTGATCCGGTCTGCGATCGCGAAGCCCGGCTGACCGAATTGGACGCGGGCCGAGTCCTTGATCGCGGCCTTGGTCTTGATCGTGCCGAAGGTGATGACCTGAGCCACTTTGTCGTGGCCCCACTTCTGGGAGGCGTAGGTGATCATCTCACCGCGGCGACGGTCGTCGAAGTCGATGTCGATGTCGGGCATCGACACGCGCTCGGGGTTGAGGAACCGCTCGAACAGCAGACCGTGCGGAATGGGATCGATGTTCGTGATGCCGAGCGCGTAGGCCACCAGCGACCCCGCGGCGCTGCCTCGTCCCGGCCCGACGCGGATCCCGACCTCCAGGGCGTGCCGGATGAGGTCGCCGACGACGAGGAAGTAGGCCGGGAAACCCATCTGGTTGATGACCGACAGTTCGTACTCGGCGCGCGAGATGTAGTCCGCGGGCGGATTGCCGTCGAACCGGCGGTCCAGACCGGCCATCACCTCGCGCGCCAGCCACGTCTCCTGCGTGTAGCCGTCCGGCACCGGGAAGATCGGCATCCGGTCGTGGTGCGCGTAGACCTCCTCGTACGACTGCACGCGTTCGCCGATCTCGAGCGTCGAATCGCAGCCGCCGGGGACGACGTCGTCCCACAGCGCTCGCATCTCCTCCGCCGACTTGAGGTAGTAGCCGTCGCCGTCGAACTTGAACCGTGTCGGGTCCGACAGCGTCTTGCCCGTCTGGAGGCACAGCAGCGCCTCGTGCGCCTTGGCGTGATCGCGGGTGACGTAGTGACAGTCGTTGGTGACCAGCGGCTTGATGCCGAGCTTGCGGCCGATGTCGAGGAGCCCCGACCGCACCCGCTGCTCGATCTCGAGGCCGTGCTCCATCAGCTCGAGGTAGAAGTTCTCCTTGCCGAAGATCTCCTGCCACTTGCCCGCCGCCTCGAGAGCCTCGGCCTCGTGGCCCAGCCGCAGCCGCGTCTGCACCTCACCGGACGGGCAGCCGGTGGTCGCGATGATCCCTTCGGCGTGCTCGGCGATGATCTCGGCGTCCATACGCGCCCACTTGCCGAGCTGTCCCTCGATCGACGCCAGCGACGACAGTTTGAAGAGGTTCCGCAGCCCGGTGGCGTTCTCGGCGACCATCGTCATATGCGTGTACGCACCCGAACCGGAGACGTCGTCGGACTTCTGGTCGCGCGTGCCCCACTGGATCCGCTTAGTGTTGAAACGGGACTCCGGTGCGATGTACGCCTCGATGCCGATGATCGGCTTGATGCCGTGCTTGCGCGCGGTGTTGTAGAACTCGCTCGCACCGAACATGTTGCCGTGGTCGGTCATCCCGATCGCCGTCATGCCCAGGCGCTCGGCCTCGGCGAACAACGGGGACATCTTCGCGGCACCGTCGAGCATCGAGTACTCGGTGTGATTGTGAAGATGAACGAACGACCCGGACACGCGGCGACTCCTTGAGGCGATCGAACCAACTTGAGACCACTCCACTGTAGAGAAGACCTCGGACACTTCCGCCGTGGCACGCGGACCTGTGACGGATGAGACGAGCGGCCCGCGCGAGGGCCGATCACCTCCTCGTCTCACGGCTCCCGGAGAACGTCCAGGGCGTGCTGCAGATCGGCCGGGTACTCCGAGGTGAACTCCACGCGACGACCGTCGGCGGGGTGCGCGAAGGCCAGCATCCGGGCGTGCAGCCACTGCCGTTCGAGCCCCAGCCGGCCCGCGAGCCGAGGATCGGCGCCGTAGGTCGGGTCGCCGCAGCACGGATGGTGCATCGCCGAGAAGTGCACACGGATCTGGTGCGTGCGTCCGGTCTCCAGATGAACGTCGAGCAACGACGCCGCCGCGAACATCTCCAGGGTGTCGTAATGCGTCACGGATTCACGACCGCCCGCGGTGACGGCGAAACGCCAATCGGACCCGGGATGTCGACCGATCGGCGCGTCGATCGTCCCGGACGGCGGATCGAGGTGCCCCTGCACCAGCGCGTGGTACCGCTTCTCGACGGTGCGTTCCTTGAACGCCCGCTTCATCAGCGAGTACGCGCGTTCGGACGCGGCCACCACCATCACCCCCGAGGTACCCGCGTCGAGGCGGTGCACGATGCCCTGGCGCTCGTGCGCACCCGAGGTGGAGATGCGGAAGCCGGCCGCCGCCAGCGCTCCGATGACGGTCGGCCCCGACCAGCCGAGCGACGGATGCGCCGCGACGCCGGCGGGCTTGTCGACGACGATGATGTCGGAGTCGTGGTAGAGCACCTCGAGGTCTTCGACCGGTGTCGGCTCCACCGTGAGCGGCTGCTCCGGCTCGGGAAGAAGCACGTCGAGCCACGATCCGGCCGCCAGCTTGTGGGACTTGCCCACCGGGACGCCGTCGACGGTGATGTCACCGGCGTCGGCGAGCGTCGCGACCACCGTGCGCGAGAGACCGAGCACGCGCGCCACGCCCGCGTCCACGCGCATCCCGTGGAGACCGTCGGGGACCGGCATCGCCCGCGAGTCACGCATCGTGGTCCTCCTCGTCCTCGCCCGACTCCGCCGGGTGCTTCTCACTGCCGTGCCGAGCCGCCCATCCGGTGCGGGATCCGTCGTAGTCGTAACCGAGCAGGGTCAGCACGACCAACAGAACCGCACCGCAGACGACCGCCGAATCGGCCATGTTGAAGGTGGGCCACCAACTCCCCACCTGAATGAAGTCGACCACATGGCCGCGCAGCGGCGCCGGATCGCGGAACATCCGGTCGGTCAGATTGCCCAGCGCCCCGCCCAGCACCAGGCCCAGGCCGATCACCCAGCCCAGCGAACCGAGCCGCTTGGCGTAGCGCGCGATCACCACGACGACGGCCAGCGCGACGAAGGTCAGCACCCACGTGTAGCCGGTGGCCATGGAGAACGCCGCGCCGCTGTTGCGGACCAGGTGAAAGGTGAGGAAGTCGCCGATCACCGACACCGTCTCACCGGGTTCCATCTTCGCAACCACCAGCACCTTGCTGAGGACGTCGATCAGGTAGGCGGCGACCGCCACCGCGATGAGAACGGGGATCAGCCCGACTCCGCGGCGGCGCGCCGGGTCTCCGGCGCGCTGCGCCGCAGGTTGGTTCATGACCTCAATTCTCCACATCGGCCGCGTCAGCGTCGCACCCCGCCTCGTCGGGACGGCCCGCGGCCCGCACTACTCTGGCTCGGGTGACTGTCTCGTCTCCGGTTTCCCCGCGTTCCACCACTGCCCGCCGCGCCGTCGGCATGGCCGCCGCGGCGGTCGTTCTGGCGTCCGGCGCCGCGGCGTGTTCGTCTTCGAACGACGCCTCCGGCGACGGTCCGTGTGCCACGACGCCGGCCAGCAAGTCCGACGGCGCGCGGTCGATCACCGTGCCCGACGCCGAGGTGACCGTCCTCTCCCCCGGCGAGGGTCCGGCGCAGCCGCTCACCGTCTCGCCGAGGACCGATGCCGCCCAGCGGGTCACGCTGGAGACCTCGTCGCTCGAGGCGAGCGTGGCACCGACCTCGCGCACGGAGAACACCAATCAGGTGCAGAAGACCGAGCAGCAACTCGTCACTCCGATCACCGCGCGCGCCGTGTGCGACGATCCGAGCAGTCTCGAGTTCTCCATCGGAACGCCCACCAGCAAGGACACCGCTCTCGACGGCCTGCTCGGCGCGCTCGACGGATCCACGGGCGGCATCTCGTACGCCCCGGGCCTGGTGCCCACCCGGCTGCGCCTCAAGCCCGACGAATCGTCCGAGTCACCCGCACGCAGCGCGCTGGAGCAGTCGCTCGTCGGGGCGCTCGACTACGCGGTGCCGGTGCCGACCACCCCGGTGGCCCCGGGTGCCCGATGGCAGTCGGTGCGGACGGTGTCCGCGGCCGCGACGGTCACCCAGACCATGACCGTGACACTGACCGCTCGCGAAGGCGACATCCTCAAACTCGACGTGCGGGTCGACGAGACACCGGTCGACTCGGTCTTCTCTATCCCGGGGTCCGACGCGAAGCTGCACATCGCGAAGTTCTCGATGAGCGGCTCGGGCTCGTTGACGGTCGATCTCCGCTCGCTGCTGCCGGTCTCGGGCGACCTCACGATGAAGGGCGGCCGCGAACTGACCGGCGACGACCCCAACCGGCCCATCCTGCAGCAGAACGAATTCACCCTCACCTGGCGGAAGTCGGAATGACTCCGCGCCTGGCGAGGGCGAATGGATGTGCTCCGGTCAGCGGCTGACCGGAATCAGCCCGCGGCCTTCTTGCTCGAGGTCGCGCTCTTGGCCTTGCTCGACGGCGAAACGCACAGCGGCGACTGCACGTCGGTCTGGCTCAGCAGCGGGCAGACGGTCTCCTTGGAGAGCTTCCAGCGGCCGTTGTCGAAGACGATCGACGCGTCGATCTTGGTCGGCGGGTTGTTCGGCAGCTTCACCTCGACCTTCACCTTGGCTCGGTTGGGCCCGGCCTTCAGGATCGGCTTCTTGATCTCGTAGGTGACGTCCGGGTTCTCCTTCTTGGCCTTCACCAGCTGCGTGAAGAGGTTCGGGTCCACCTCGGAGCCCTCGACCAGGTCGGTCTTGGCCGCCGGCTTGATATTCGGATCGAGCGCCTTCTGAAGCATGTCGTTGAGTGCGGCGACGCCGGGAACCTTGTTCGGGTTCGTCATCTCGGCCTCGGTGCCGGTGGCCGCACTGCTCGTGGCCGCGGCGCTGGACGTGGTGGCACTGGGCACGGGCGGAGCGTCGGAGTTGTCGTTGCCGCCGCACGCCGCGGTCGCGGCGATGGCGCCGGCAAGCACGGCACCGGTCACGATTCTGCGAATGTTCACCGAAGTAGTCCTCACATTGGGGTCGGATTCCAGCGGGCCCTCCCAGACCCGAACTCAGACCACTATGCCAAAGAGCCCGCGATCCGCACACTCGCTCAGGCCGGTATCGGGTGACTTCTCAGCTTGGTCTCATCTGTCTCGCCAGCCCCACCGCGAGCTGCAGACACGATCGACGCGGGATGCAAGAATCGAGACCATGAGCACACGTCAGGTCGTGATGATCACCACTGGCGGCACCGCCGCCTCGCAGACCACCGACGACGGGGCCGTGCCGGTCCTGCACGCGGCCGACCTCGTCCCGGCGACCGCCGACGACGTCCGGGTCGCACCCGTCGAGCTGATGGCCAAGGACTCGTCGGCGATGACCGTCCGCGACCAGTTCGCAATCGTCGCAGCGATCGCCGAGGCCTTCGCCGATCCCGCGGTCGCCGGAGTGGTGGTGACGCATGGAACCGACACTCTCGAGGAGACCGCCTACTTGGCGGACGTCTTCGCCGCCGACCCCCGCCCGGTGGTGTTCACCGGCGCGCAGTTCCCGGCCGATCACCCGCTCTCCGACGGTCCGGCCAACATCGCCGCCGCGGTGGCGCTGGCGGCCGACGCGGACTCGCGCGGACGCGGTGTGCTGGTGGCGATCGGCGGCCGGGTTCTCGGCGCGCGCGGCGTGTTCAAGACCTCGACCACCGAGGTCACCGCATTCGACACCGTCCATCCCGACCTGCCGCGACCGCTGGTCTCGGACACTCTTCCCGAGGGCAGGCCGGCCCGTGTCGACCTGCTCGCGCTCTACCCCGGCGTCTCACCCGGCACCATCGCGTCGGCGGTCGCCCAGCGGGCGGCGGGCATCGTGCTGTCGGCGACCGGCTCTGGCAACACCCATCCCGACATCACCGCCGAGGTGAATCTCGCGGTGCAGCGCGACGTGGCGGTGGTCGTGTCGACCCGGGTCCCGTACGGCCCGGTGGAGCCGACCTACGGTGGTGGTGGCGGCGGCGTCGATCTCGTCCGGGCCGGCGCGATCTTCTCCCCGTGGCTGCGGGCGCCGCAGGCGCGGATGGCCCTCATCGCCCTGCTCTCCCGCGGCGCCGACGCCGACGCGATCGCCGCCTTCTTCGCGGCGTCGTCCCCCTGACCGCACAGCCCCAGCTGTACTGTCTAGTCCGGATCCCCCGATTCGGCGACCTCGTCCCAGGCGAGGCTGTCGAGCGGGTCCGCCCGCGTCAGTCTCGGCTCGGGCAGTCGGAAGGTCTGCGCGCGGCCCGGACCGGTCGCGCGCGTCTCGAACCGGACGGTCACGAAGCCGTGACCCCCGCCCTGCACCCATCCGTGGCCGTGATCGGGATGCGAGACGTCGGTACCGGTGGGCCAGTCGACGACGGGTTCGGCGGCGGTGTCCTCGTCCGGGACGCCGGGCGCACCAGTGGCCGCAGCCCCCGTGCCGGAGGGCGACGCGGAGTCACCGAGGTCACCGAGATCGGGAAACAGCGTCTCCTGGTGAGTGTCCGACAACCCGGAGTATCCGACGCCGACCAGGCGGATCGGCCCCACCTCCAAGGGATCGAGCATCACCCGGTGCGCCGCCGCGGTCAGCGCATCGAGGTCGGTCGTCGGCGCGGGCAGAGTGGTCGAGCGGGTCAGGATCGACATGTCGGAGCGGCGCAACTTCACCACCACGGTCCGCGCGCCGCGGCCGTCCGCCAGCAGCCGTCGATGCGCATGCGACGCCGCGCCCGAGACGGCCGCCCGGAGTTCGGCCGCGCGCACGATGTCGACCGCGAAGGTCGATTCGGCGCTGATCTGCTTCGCCTCCGCCCGCTCGGTCACCGGGCGATCGTCGATCCCGCGCGCGAGCCGGTGCAGCGACGGTCCCGCGGTGGCGCCGAGGACCGAGGCGACCTCGACATCCGAGAGCGCCGCCAGGTCGCCGATGGTCTCCACTCCCAGCCGAGCCAGTCGGTCTCCGGTCACCGGGCCGATCCCCCACAGCTTGCGCACCGGCAGCGCTTGCAGGAAGTCCAATTCCGTGGACGGCGGAATCACCTTGGCCCCATCGGGTTTGGCCATTCCGGAGGCGATCTTGGCGATCTGTTTGCCCGAGCCGAAGCCCACCGAAGCGGGCAGCCCCGTCTCCTCCCGGATCGCGGCGCGCAGCCGGTGGGCGAAGTCGAGCGCGTCGGCGGCGGTGGCGCCCGCGAGCTCCTGCGGTTCGCCGAACGCCTCGTCGAACGAGAGCGTCTCGATGACCGGGACGAAGGTTCTCACGAGTCCGAAGACGCGGCGGCTCACCACCGAGTACACCGATCCGCGCGGCGGAACCACCACCGCGGAGCCGCCGACCAGCCGCCGCGCCTGATGCATCGGCATCGCCGAACGGGCACCGAACGTCCGCGACTCGTAGCTGGCTCCGGCCACCACGCCGCGGCCACCGGTGCCGCCGACGAGCACCGGACGCCCGGCCAGGGTCGGCCGCGTGAGCTGCTCCACCGACGCGAAGAAGGCATCCATGTCGATGTGCAGCACCCAGCGCGCGCTGCGCTCCCCGCCGGCGGTGCCGGGTGCGGAGTCAGTCACGGGGACGGCGGCACAGGGCCAGCACTCGGGGATCGGTGGTGACGAAGCGGTCGACCTCTTCACCCGCGTCGCAGCGCAGCAGCGCGATGGTCGCCGAGTCCGGCCGCAGCGACACGACCTCCCACTGCGCGCCGTTGTCCTCCCAGCGCTGGAGTCGCTCGAGATCGTCGCCGCTCATGGCCCGATTCTATCGCCGGCCCCGCGGGCGTACTCTCGGCAGACGTGCCTTTCCTTCGATATGCAGCATTGGGCGACTCCTTCACCGAAGGAGTCGGGGACCACGACCCGCAGCGGCCGAACGGAGTCCGCGGCTGGGCGGACCGGGTGGCGGCCGAGTTGGCGCGGCTCGAGCCCGGCGCCGAGTACGCCAACCTCGCCATCCGCGGTCGCAAGCTCGAGCCGATCGTGGCCGAACAGGTGGAGCCGGCGCTCGCACTCGACCCGGATCTGATCACCCTCTACGCCGGCGGCAACGACATCCTCCGGCCCAAGGTCGACATCGACGCCCTGCTCTCGACGTACGACGCCGCCGTGGCGCGACTGACCGAGTCCGGTGCGCGACTCGTGCTGTTCACCGCGCACGATCCGGGCGGCTGGCCCCTCTTCAGCGCCCTTCGCGGGCGCTTCGCGATCTACAACGAGGGCGTCCGCGAGATCGCCGACCGCCACGGCGCCACCATCGTCGACTTCTGGCGGATCGACGACTACCGCGACGTCCGCCTCTGGGACTTCGATCGGCTGCACATGTCGGCCGCGGGCCATCAGCGCATGGCGATCGCCGTGCTCGACGCGCTCGGCGTCGAGCACGGCCTCCGGCCGCTGGAGCAGGCCCCGCTCCCCGACCTGTCGCCCGCCCGCCGGCGCGCCGAGAACCGGCGTTGGATCAGGGAGTTCGCCGTGCCGTGGATCGGCAGACGCCTGCGCGGCACCTCCAGCGGCGACGACCTCTCGCCCAGGTTCCCGGAGATGACCGCGCTCGGCGCGTGAGCCGAGCGGCGACTACGCCTTCTCGATGTCGGCGGTGACGCCGTCTCCGAGTTCGATCGCCCCCGGTCGGTCCGAGGTCACGTCGAACGCGGTCGCCAACACCTCGCCGGCGATCATGTCCGAATGACGCCTCGCGGTCTCCACCCGCTCCTCGGGCACCGCCAGGCGCACCGAGATGCGGTCGGAGATCTCCAGCCCGAGGTTGCGGCGCGCGTCCTGCAGTTCGCGGACCCGGTCCTTCGCCCAGCCCTCGGCTTCGAGTGCGGGCGTCACCGCCGTGTCGAGGACCACCAGACCCGCCCCGCCCGGCATCTCGGCGGTCGAATCGGGTGCGACGGCGACCAGCTTCCGTGAGAACTCCTCGCCCTTCAGGACGATCCCGTCGGCGACGACGGTCTGTTCGCCGGTCTCCGGATCGGTGCCGAACTCCCAGTCGCCCGACTTCACCGCCTTGATCGCGCGCTGGACGTCCTTGCCGATCCGCGGCCCGGCCGCTCGTGCGTTCACGGCCACCTCCACGCGGCCGACGGCGTCGACGTCGGTCGAGAGCACGACCTGCTTGACGTTCATCTCGTCGGCGATCAGATCGGTGTACGGCGCCATCCGTTCGGCCGCGGGCGCGGCGACGGTCAGCGCCGGAAGCGGGAGACGGACGCGCAGCTTGTTGGCCTTGCGGACACTCGACGCGACCGAGCACACGGTCTGCACCTGATCCATGGCCGCCACCAGTTCCGTATCGGAGGGCAGCTCGTCCTCGGCCGGCCAGTCGGTCAGGTGCACCGACCGTTCACCGGTCAATCCCCGCCACATCGCCTCGGTGGCCAGCGGAAGCAGCGGTGCGGCGAGCCGGCCCGCCACCTCCAGCACCGTGTACAGCGTGTCGAAGGCGTCGGGGTCGGTGTCCTGGCCCGCCCAGAACCGGGCCCGCGACCGCCGCACGTACCAGTTGGTCAGCGACTGGCAGAACTCGCGGAAACTCTCGCAGGCGCCGGCGATGTCGTAGACGTCGAGCGCCGCGGTCATCTCGTCGCGCGTCTGGGCCAGTTTGGCGAGGATGTAGCGGTCGAGGACGTGCTGCGAATCGGTGCGCCACGTGGCCGGGCGCTCCGCGTACAGCTGCAGGAAGCTGTATGCGTTCCACATCGGCAGCAGAGCCTGGCGCACTCCCTCGCGGATGCCGCGCTCGGTGACCACCAGGTTGCCGCCGCGCAGGATCGGCGAGGCCATCAGGAACCAGCGCATCGCATCGGAGCCGTCGCGGTCGAATACCTCGTTGACGTCGGGGTAGTTGCGCTTGGACTTGCTCATCTTCTGACCGTCATCGCCGAGCACGATGCCGTGTGCGGCCACCGTTTTGAACGCGGGGCGGTCGAAGAGGGCGGTGGCCAGCACGTGCAGGTTGTAGAACCAGCCGCGGGTCTGTCCGTTGTACTCGACGATGAAGTCGCCCGGATTGTGCGCCAGCTGATCGCCGCCGCCGTCGAACCACTCGGTGTTCTCGAACGGGTAATGCACCTGCGCGTACGGCATCGACCCGGACTCGAACCAGCAGTCCAGGACCTCCGGCACGCGTCGCATCGTCGAACGCCCGGTCGGATCGTCGGGATTCGGCCGGGTCAGTTCGTCGATGTGGGGCCGGTGCAGGTTCTCCGGCCGCACCCCGAAGTCGCGCTCGAGCTCGTCGAGACTGCCGTAGACGTCAACCCGCGGGTACGCCGGATCGTCGGAGACCCATACCGGGATCGGCGCTCCCCAGAAGCGGTTGCGGCTGATGTTCCAGTCCTTGGCTCCGGCGAGCCACTTGCCGAACTGCCCGTCCCGGATGTGGGCCGGCGACCAGGTGATCTGCTGGTTCAACTCCAGCATCCGGTCCTTGATCTCGGTGACGGCGACGAACCACGACGGCACGGCCATGTAGATCAGCGGCTGGCCCGACCGCCACGAGTGCGGGTAGGAGTGCTCGATGGTCTCGTGCCGAAGGATGCGGCCCGCCGCCTTGAGATCTCTGATGATGTTCGGGTTGGCGTCGAAGACCATCTGGCCCTGGTACGGCGGCACCAGATCGGTGAAACGGCCGCCCGGATCGAGCGGCTGCACCACCTCGATGCCGTTGGCGGTCGCGACGTCCATGTCCTCCTCACCGAAGGCCGGCGCGAGATGGACGACGCCGGTGCCGCTGTCGGTGGTGACGTAGTCGGCCAGCAGCACCACGTGCGAGGCGGGGTGGCCGAGGAAGAAGTCGAACGGCGGTCGGTAACTCAGCCCCGCCAGTTCCTTGCCGAGGTACACCCCGACCGTCTCCGGTTCGCCGAGTTCCTTCGCGTACGCACCGACAAGAGCCGAGGCCAGCAGGTACTCGTCGCCGTCGGCGGTCCGCACATGCGAGTACTCGGTCTCGGGATGTACCGCGATCGCCAGGTTCGACGGAAGGGTCCACGGCGTCGTCGTCCAGATCAGCGCGTTGACGCCGTCGAGCGGTGATCCCGGCGCGGAGAGCGGCATCGTCACGGTGACCGCCGGATCCTGGCGCATGCGGTAGGCGTCGTCGAGCTTGGACTCCTGGTTGCTCAGCGGCGTCTGCTCGTACCAGGAGTACGGGAGCACGCGGTATCCCTGGTACACCAGGCCCTTGTCGTGCAGGCGCTTGAAGGCCCACATGACCGACTCCATGAAGTCCAGATCGAGCGTCTTGTAGTCGTTCTCGAAGTCGACCCAGCGGGCCTGCCGGGTGACGTAGTCGCGCCACTCGCCCGTGTAGCGGAGAACCGAGTCGCGGCAGTATTCGTTGAACTTGTCGACGCCCATCGTCTCGATCTCCGATTTATCGGTGATCCCGAGTTGCCGCTCGGCCTCGAGTTCGGCGGGCAGACCGTGGGTGTCCCAGCCGAATCGGCGGTCGACCTTCTTACCGCGCATCGTCTGGTACCGCGGGATCACGTCTTTGACGTAACCGGTGAGCAGGTGGCCGTAGTGCGGAAGTCCGTTGGCGAAGGGCGGACCGTCGTAGAACACGAACTCCGGTGCGTCCTCGCGATTGGCGATCGACGCCTTGAAGGTGTCGTCCTCCGCCCAGTACTGCAGGACGGTCTCCTCGACCTGGGGAAACGACGGCGCTCCCCGCCCGGTTCCGTCGGTCAGATCGACGATCGGGTAGGCGCGCGCCGTGGTGCTCTGCTGTGATTCGGGGGTCGTGTCGCTCACGCGCTGCTCCTCGTGCCTGGTCTTCGCCGACGCTCTCGTCGGCCCTGTGGGCACGGGGACGCGACTGTGTGGACTCGCCTGAGTTCACGGTCTGCGCGCGGTACCACCCCGCTTGCACGCCCGAGGGGCGTGCCTCTCATCGTGACGGCTGTGTCGGGCCGCACCCGCCCGGTTCTACTGAGACCCAGCGGGTCCGTTCTTCCGGGAGCTCACCGGTGATTGCCGGGTCGTCGCTGCGAACAATCAGTCTACTGCACGGGGCCCGACCGCACCGGGCCGGGAGGTCTGCTCGGGCGGTGGCTCAGTCGTCGGAAGGGTCGCTCTTCGGTGACCGCCCGCCATCGTCCTCGGTGTCGTCCCAGACGAACTGCATGGCCGGCAACTCGGGGTCCGACGACCGCACCACGATGTCGTCCGTCGGATCGCCGGCCAGACGCCGCCGCCCGACATATGTCTCCGGCAGCGCGTCCGCCTGCGGTGCACTCGTCTCCGGTGCGCCGCTCTCCGCTGCTGCCGACGGCGCCGGCTGCTGCGGAGTCTGCGCAGGCCCCTGCGGAACCGGCTGCGGTCCCGTGCGCGGCCCGCTCGCCGACTGCACGGGGAACGACCCCGTCGAGCGGAGGTAGTCGTTGACGTCTCCGGCGCCCTCGGGAGCGCGCTCCGCACCCGGCTGCGGAGCGGAGAATCCGCCCGACAGAGCGGACAGTTCGCCGTTGCCCGGATCGGTGGGCACTTCCGAGACGGGTTCGGGTGTGGCCGAGACGATCGAACCGAGACCCGCCGACTCGCCGCCGCCGACATCGCCCGAGTCGACGGGCACGTGCTCACGAGCCGGACCCTCGTCCTCGGCGTCGAGGGGCTCCTCGCGCGCCGCGGATTCACGCCCGCGGATCGTGAACAAGGGCTCGTCCTCGGCGCCGGCGCCACCGCGCCGGTTGGCCCGCAGTGTGTCGATGACCAGAAGGATCAGGCCGACGACGCAGACCGCCACGCAGGCGATCGCGAGCGGGAGATTACTGGTCACCAGTGCGACCACCAGAAGGCCGAAACCGACGAGGGTGGCGGCCAGCGCAAGGCTCAGCATGTCACCCTCGTCGGTTCGGGGAAGATGTGCGTGTACACGTCGGTGTCAGCCCCAGATCAGCTCTGCGAGTATCCGCCCTCAGCGGCATAACTCGCCTGTCCGTTCTCCACCGGGGCGGCACTGCCGCGCTGCTGGAGTTCCTCGAGCTGCGACTCCAAGTACGTCTTGAGTCGAGTGCGGTACTCGCGCTCGAACGTCTTGAGCTGCTCGATGCGGCCTTCCAGCACCGTGCGCTGCTGGTTGATGGTCGTCATGATCTCGGTGTGCTTCTGCTCCGCGTCGCGCTGCAGGAAGTCCGCGCGTTCCTGCGCCTGGCGCACCTGGGTCTCAGCTCGGGTCTGTGCATCGGCGAGGAGTGCCTCGCTGCGCTGGCGAGCGTCGGCGAGCGTGGCGTCGGCGTTCGACTTCGCCTCGGCCACCATCGCGTCCGAGCGCTGGCGAGCGTCGGCCATCAGGCTCTCGGCCTCGCTCCGGGCGCTGCCCGTGACTCGGTCTGCGGTGTCCTGGGCCAGCGCCAGCACACGTGCCGCACGCATGCTGGCCTCTTCGTCAGCGGCGGGAGCCGGCGCCGCGGCGGGCTCCGGTGCGGGCGCGGGAGCAGGCTCCGCGACGGCCGCGAACGCCTGAGTGCGATCCGGGGCACCGGAACGCGCCTCGTCGAGTTCGGTCTCGAGTTCGCCGACGCGCTGCTTCAGGTCGTTGTTCTCGTCGATCAGCCGTGCGAGTTCAGCCTCCACGAAGTCGAGGAATTGATCGACCTCGTCCTCGTTGTAACCGCGCTTGCCGATCGGCGGTTTGCTGAACGCGACGTTGTGCACATCAGCTGGTGTGAGCCGCATTTCTGCCTCTCCCCTTAGGTCATTTCGCGTGTTGATTTCGTACACGCCGTCTTCTGGCACGGTCAGCCGGAACGTAGGTCCGCACAGGCGAACACGAACTGCCCCAATCTTGATCGCGTTTCTATTAATACCAGTACCACTACGCAACTAGCGTGTCATCTCGTCACACCAGGACCAAGGCGTGTTGTCTGCCCGCGACCCGTTCGCAATCGAATCTAGGCCGAATCATCGGGTCACCGTGGACTTCGTAAATGACACGCTGAGGCAGCAGAATTGGCGTTGCACACCGACCACCAGCGACTATTCGATTAATCACATTCGTGGAAGTCACGTGGTGTGGATCGCGAAGCCCAGAACCACCCGCATCAGGATCGACAACACGATCAGCACGATCATCAGCGAGAGGTCGAGCCGCACCGGACCCAGAGACAGCGGCGGGATCAGTCTCCGCAGCAACTTCACCGGCGGATCGGTCAGTGTGAAGACGAATTCGATGACGACCACGCCGGGCCCGGACGGACGCCACCGGCGCGCGAAGGACTGCACCAGCTCGACGACGAAGCGGCCGAGGAGCAGCAGAACGTAACAGAACAGTACGAAGTACAGGATCCAGAGGAAGGTGCTCACCCCTCAAGGGTGCCTGATAACCGTGCAGAACGCCGCGCCGCCCCGGAAACGACCGGGGCGGCGCGGCGGACGACGACGAGCTGCGGCTCAGGACTGACTGTAGAAGCCGCTCTCGGCGATGCGGCGACGCTCCTCCGGGCTGACGTCCACACCGTTGGGCGAGAGCAGGAAGACCTTGGTGGCGACCTTGTCGAACGAACCGCGAAGCGCGAAGACGAGGCCGGCGGCGAAGTCGACCAGACGCTTGGCCTCGTCGTTGCTCATATCCGCCAGATCCATGATGACCGGGCTGCCGTCGCGGAACCGTTCGCCGATCGTGCGGGCCTCCGAGTAGTCGGCCGGCCGCAGCGTCGAGATCTTCTTCATGGCACTCTCCGACAGCGGATCGTTGTCGACCTGGGGGTCGAGCGCGACGGCGTTGGCGCCGCGCACCGTGACGTTGGACGAACGATTCAGCGGCTCGAGCCTGCGGACCGACTCCACGTCGGGCGAGCGGCGGGCGCCCACAAACGGGCGATCCGACTCGGCGCGTACCGCGAAAGCGCGGTCGTCGGCCGAACGGGCGAACTCCGCCTCGCGGTAGGCCGGTTCGCGGTAGCGCGGCTCGGCCTCTCCGAACGGTTCGCGGTACTCCGGCTCCCGGTAGTCGGCCTCGCGGTAGCGGGATTCGCCCCGGTAGTCCCGCTCGCGGAACTGCTCGTCGCCGTAGAAGGCGTCCTCGCGGGTCCCGTTGCTGCGGTACTTCTCCATGTACGCACGCTCACGTGCCGACATGGCCGGCTGCTCCTCGGGGTCGGCCAGGTAGTCGTCCTCGAACTCGCTCGGGGGCACCATGCCGAAATATGCCTTGAACTTCTGCATCGTCGTCATTACGAGCCTTCCTGAACGGTGAAGTCATTGCGGGTGGATGGGCGCTACACCTGATCGCTAGTGGTTCTGTTGTGACCAGTGTGACTAAAGCGAGACTATCGGCCGCGTCCCCATAATTGCGGTTCCGACACGCACACACGTCGATCCGTGCGCGATCGCCGCTTCGAGATCTCCGGACATCCCCGCCGACAGCTCGACTGCGTGTGGGAACCGTCGCAGGAAGTCCGCGCGGATCCGGGCCAGCCGCTCCATGGCCTCGTCGGGGTCCGCTCCGAGCGGGGCCATGGCCATCAGTCCGTCCAGGCTGAGCGTGTCCGGCGAGGCGAGCACCCGTTCGGCGGCCGGAGCCAGTTCCGCCGGGGCCAGACCGCCGCGCTCCGGATCGCCGTCGATGCTCACCTGCAGCAACAGGCCCAGCGTCCGGTCCCGGTCACCCGCCTCCAGAGCGCGCGCCGATGCGCCGTCGAAGGCCTCGATCAGTGGGAGGGAGTCCACCGAATGCACGCGGCGCGCCCAGCGGGCGATACCGCCTGCCTTCTTGCGCTGCACCCGTCCGATCATGTCGACGGCGAAATCGACGTCCACCCGCGCACGGACCGCCGCCGTCTTGCGCCCGGCCTCCGGCTCACGGGACTCGCCGAACTCCCGCACACCCAGGCGCAGAAGCCGCACCACGTCGTCGGCCGGGAAGTACTTCGTGACGACGAGCAGGCCGATCTCGGCCGGATCGCGTCCGGCCGCGGTCGCGGCGGCCGCGATGCGACGCGCGGTGGCGGCCAGTCCGTCGGCGAGCTCGGATGAGCGGGGATCCCGCTCGTCGGTCACCGCCGCGCTCCGGCGCTGTCCATCCAGATCACTGAAGCCAGGCGGCCGGTCGGCGCGCCGCGCCGATGGCTGAACAGCGACGTGTCGCTGATCGTGCAGCGCGGGTCGACGGCCACCGCCGACACACCGGCCTCGAGCAGTTGACGCCGGATGCCCGCACGCAGGTCGAGCCCGGGCGTCCCAGTGGAGGTTCGGCACGAACTGCCCGGCAGATGCCGTTCCACATCGGCCTGCATCGCCGCGGGCACCTCATACCGTTCGCCGCTCGCGGCCGGGCCGAGGAAGGCCCCGATCCGTTCCGGCCGCGCTCCCAGCCGGATCATCGCGCGCAATGCCTCCGGCACGATACCGATCCGGGCACCGACGCGACCGGCGTGCACGGCGGCGATCACCCCCGCCTCGTCGTCGCTCAGCAGCACCGGAACGCAGTCCGCGGTCAGCACCGCGAGCACCAGGTCGCGCTGGTCGGTGACCAGTCCGTCGGTAGCGCGCACCGGTTCGGCGACCGGTCCGTCGACGACGGTCACGTTCCTCGTGTGCAGTTGTTCCATCCACACCACCCGGGCGGGCTCCACGCCGAGATCCCGGGCCAGCCGCTCCCGGTTGGCCGCCACCGCGGCGGGGTCGTCGCCCACGTGATCGCCGAGATTGAAAGAGTCGTACGGTGCCGCGGAGACGCCGCCGGCGCGCGTGGTGACCGCGCGCCGGACGACGAAGGAATCGTCAGCCGCCATCACTTCATGAAATCGGGGACGTCGACGTCATCGTCGTCGAGCCGCACCGAGTTGCGGCGGGGCGTCGGCTCGCCGAACGGGTTGCCCGAGCGCTCCCGGGAGGTGCCGAACAGCGGGTCCTTCGCATCGGGCTTGGCGGTCTCCCCCGCCTGCGCCTGCGCGACGCCGGCATTGCTCGCCGTGGCGGCGTGGGCGCCCTGCTGGCGCTTGGACGGTGCGCCGGCGTCGAAGCCCGCGGCGATCACCGTCACTCGAACCTCGTCGCCGAGGTTGTCGTCGATGACCGTGCCGAAGATGATGTTGGCGTCCTCGTGTGCCGCTTCCTGCACCTGCGAAGCCGCATCGTTGATCTCGAACAGACCGAGGTCGCTCCCGCCGGCGATCGAGATCAGCACACCGCGTGCACCCTCCATCGACGCTTCGAGCAGCGGCGAGTTGATCGCCGACTCGGCCGCCTTGCGCGCCCGGTCCTCGCCGCGCGAGGCCCCGATGCCCATCAGCGCACTTCCCGCGTCGCTCATCACGCCCTTCACATCCGCGAAGTCGACGTTGATCAGGCCCGGCGTGGTGATGAGATCGGTGATGCCCTGCACGCCGTTGAGGAGGACCTCATCGGCACTGCGGAAGGCGTCCATCAGACTCACCTGCGCGTCGCCCAGGTGCAGCAGGCGGTCGTTGGGGATCACGATGAGCGTGTCGCACGACTCGCGCAGCGCCGCGATGCCCGCCTCGGCCTGGTTGCCACGTCGCTTGCCCTCGAACGAGAACGGGCGGGTCACGACACCGACGGTCAGCGCGCCGAGCTTGCGGGCGATCGATGCGACCACCGGCGCACCGCCGGTGCCGGTGCCGCCGCCCTCACCCGCGGTCACGAAGACCATGTCGGCGCCCTTGAGGAGTTCCTCGATCTCGTCCTTGGCGTCCTCCGCGGCCATGCGGCCGACATCCGGATTGGCGCCGGCGCCGAGGCCTCGGGTCGACTCGCGGCCGATGTCCAGCTTCACGTCGGCATCAGAGATGAGCAGGGCCTGCGCGTCGGTGTTGATGGCGATGAACTCGACGCCCTTGAGCCCCTGCTCGATCATGCGGTTGACAGCGTTGACGCCACCGCCGCCGATGCCGACGACTTTGATGACGGCCAGATAATTGTGCGGTGGCGTCATGATGCCTTCCTACTTCGAACAAACCCTAAAGCTCAACCATAGGGTTATAGTTATGTCAAGTACTGGTGTTGAGGACGACGGTATTGATCGCGGCGCCGTGGTGCCAGGAGGCTCGCGGCGTGTCGCGAAATCAGTGTCGGATTTCCTCCCGAGTCCCCGTCCGCGGACACGCCGACTCAGCTGACCGACGCGTACTCGGGACTCGAGACGTTGTACTGCTGTCCGTCGACGATCAGCAGACTCCGCAGGGCTTCGGCTTTGTCGGCCGTCCGCCCCGCGTCTCCCCACACGGCCTTCTTGCCGCTCTTGAGACGGAGCGTGATGTCCGACGGCGAGTCGGCCGCGACGGCCACGACCCGAGAGGCCAGCCAGTCCGGGAGATCCTGCACCACGGTCAGCGCCGCCCGCGTCGTCGGATTGGCCGCGGACGGGTCGGTCATCTGCAGTGCGGGCAGCCCCTGCAGGGACTTGGGCAGGTCCTTGGCCGACCCGAAGGTGAGATAGACCATACCCAGGCGATCCATCACGCCGATCCGTCCGGACTGCTCGACGGTCACCACCGGCGTCCGTTCGGTGACCGCGATCGTCAGGGTCGAGGGGTACTTCCGGCTGACGTTCACCGACTCGATCTCCGGCAGCGCGGACACCCGGTTCGCGATCTCCGCCGTGTCGACCTGCAGCAGCGGTGAGCCCTCAGGCACCTGCGCGGTGCGCAGCACCTCCCCCGCATCGATCGCGGTCGCTCCGGTCACGTCCACCGACCGCACCGACATCAGCGGCGTGAAATAGGCGATCGCCACCAGCCCGCCGACCACGACGACGAGGGCGATCACCGAGCCGATGAGCGGCCACCGCCGCGGCGACGAGGCGGCGCCCGGACGCGTGCGCCGCGCCCGGTCCGGTTCCGCCGTACGCCGCCGGCTCATTCGGCCGCGGCCCTCTCCAGCGCTTCCAGAATGGCCGGAGCCTGCATGGTGATGTCGCCGGCGCCGATGGTGAGCACCAGATCGCCGCGCCGGGCACGGTGAGCCACGGCGTTCGCGATCTCCGACAGATCCGGGACGAAGACCG
This sequence comes from Gordonia sp. QH-12, assembly GCF_001578675.1. Taxonomy (NCBI): domain Bacteria; kingdom Bacillati; phylum Actinomycetota; class Actinomycetes; order Mycobacteriales; family Gordoniaceae; genus Gordonia; species Gordonia sp. QH-12. The sequence goes on along the minus strand of NZ_KQ969285.1, from coordinate 198,583 downwards.
CGGGAGCGGTCACCGCATCGGAGATCAGCCTGCCGGTGACCCCGGGCTGCGGTTGTTCACGGGCACCGTAGACGTCGGCCACGATCACCTCGTCGGCCAAGCTCAGCGCCGCGGCGAACTCGGCGGCGAACTCCGCCGTCCGCGAATACAGATGCGGCTGGAACACGGCCAGCACACGCCCCGACCGCGCGCCGACGACGTCTCGGGCGGCGGTGAGCACGGCGCGGACCTCGGTCGGATGGTGCGCGTAGTCGTCGTACACGTCGACGTCGGCGGCACGGCCCCGCGATTCGAACCGCCGGTGCACCCCGCCGAAGCTCTCGATGCCCTCCGCCACGGTGTCGACGTCCTGCCCCGTCCGTGCGCATGCGATCAGGGCTCCCAGCGCATTGAGCGCCATATGCCTGCCGGGCAGAGTGACGGCCAGTTCCCGGACGCGCGGCGTGTCGACCAGCGGCTCGGAGAGTCGGACCGTGGCCAGCCCCCCGGTCCCGTGCGCCGCGAGTTCGACGAGTTCGGCGACCACCGGCACACCCTCCACCGTGATCCGCGCGGCACTGCCGTATCCCAGGACCGCGACCCCGCGCTCGGCGCAGCTCGCAACGCATCGCTGCGCCAGCGCCGCGGCTCCCGGATCGTCGAGACAGACAACCAGCGTTCCGCCGGGGCGGATCAGTGCGACGAATTCGTCGAAGACCTGCGCGTAGGCCGCCTCGGTACCGAAGAAGTCCAGATGGTCGGCCTCGATGTTGGTGACCACGACGATGTCCGGCACGTATTGAAGCAGGGAGCCGTCGCTCTCGTCGGCCTCGGCGACGAAGACCTCGCCGCTGCCGTGATGCGCGTTGGTGCCCGACTCGTTCAACTCACCGCCGACGGCGAACGACGGGTCGACACCGCAGTGCTGCAGTGCCACCACCGACATCGACGTGGTGGAGGTCTTGCCATGGGTGCCCGAGATCAACACGGTCCGGTGTCCGCGCATCAGCAGGGCGAGCACCTCGGGCCGGTAGAGCACCGGGATACCGCGGCGGCGTGCCTCGACGAGTTCCGGATTGTCGTCGGGCACGGCGGCCCGGGTGGTGACGACGACGGTCGGACCGCCGTCGAGCAGATCGAGGGCGTCGGGTGCGTGGCCGATCCGGACCTGCGCGCCGCGGGTCCGCAGCGCCAGCACCCCGCGCGAATCCTTCGCGTCCGAACCGGACACCTGACCGCCGCGAGCGAGCAGGATCCGGGCCAGGCCCGACATGCCCGCGCCGCCGATGCCGACCATGTGCACCCGCTGCAGCTGCGCCGGAAGCGTGTTCTCGATCGCCGGGTCGCTCATCGGAGTCCGTCCTGCGTCGTCGCACGGTCGCCGCGTCGAGCGGCAGCCAGTTCCAGTGCCGCCGTCGCCACTTCGACGGCGGCGTCGCGGTGGCCGAGCCCCGCGGTGGCGGCACTCATCGCGCGCAGGCGTTCGGTGTCGCCCAGCAGTGCGGGGATCTCTCGCTCGACCCACTCGGGCGTCACGTCCGCGTCGTCGACGATGACGGCGCCCCCGGCCCGTTCCGCGGGCAGTGCGTTGAGTCGCTGTTCGCCGTTGCCGTGCGGCAGCGGGACGTACACCGCCGGGAGTCCGGTGGCGGAGATCTCGGCGACGGTCATCGCTCCGGACCGGCACATCACCAGGTCGGCGGCCGCGTACGCGAGGTCCATCCGGTCGAGGTAGCTGACCCCGACGTAGGGCGGGGCGCCCGGCGGCGAGACCGGGTCGATCGTGTTCTTGGGGCCGTAGGCGTGGAGAACACCGATACCGGCCGCGCCCAGCGCCGTAGCGGCCGGCGCGACCGCCTCGTTGAGCCGCTGCGCCCCCTGCGAGCCGCCGAAGACGAGCAGGGTCGGCGCATCCGGGTCCAGACCGAAGAATCGGCGCGCCTCGGCACGGGCCGAAGCACGGTCGAGTCGGGTGATCGCTCCGCGCACCGGGATTCCGACGACCGTGGCGCCGGCCAGCCCGCAGTCGGGGACTGCCGCGAGGACGCGGTCGGCGAGCCGGGCGCCCACCTTGTTCGCGACACCTGCGCTGGCGTTCGCCTCGTGGAGCACCACGGGGATCCGCCGGGCACCGCGGAGTCGACTGCGCGCCGCGAGATACGCGGGCAGTGCGACGTAACCGCCGAAGCCCACCACCACATCGGCGTCGACCTCGGCGAAGACCTTGCGCGTGGCGGCCACCGAATGTGCCACTCGCCACGGAGTCTTGGCCAGTTCCACACCCACCTTCCGAGGCAGGGGAACCGGCGGGATCAGACGCAGGTCGTATCCGCGCGCGGGCACGATCGTGGTCTCCAGGCCGCGACTCGTCCCGAGGGCCGTGATCCGCGCGTCCGGCTCCAGTTCCCGCACGGCGTCGGCCACCGCGAGCGCGGGCTCGATGTGGCCTGCGGTTCCACCGCCTGCGACCACCACCGAAAGTGCCGATCCCCCCTCGTGCGACCGCTTCCGCTTGCTCACCGGCGACCGTTCTCCCATCCGCCTCTGCCGGTCCGCCGCGCACGATCGCGCGGAGCCGGCGACCTGGACTCCTGCCACGACCGGGACGGTCGCGCACCCCTAGGAGGATAGTGGATCTCCCCCGAGCTCGATTCGCCCGACCGGCGTCGCATTCGCGGCCCGGATGCCTCGGGCGTCCGCGGGCGGCCCGCCCATGTGCGGGGCGCCTCGCGACGGCCGGTCCCGGACGAACCGCGGACGGGTGCCGGTCGCCGGATGGGCGCGGCGGTCGGCCGGCGCCGCGGCGACGAGCCCGCAGCCCGGTACGTTTCGGGCCGCGGGAGACGGAGCAACCGCGACAACCCCTTCGGCGCCGGCCCGGCCAGCGCCGCGACCGCCTGCGGTTCGTGCCGTGCGGCGTTCGCCAGCAAACCGAGCATCGCCAGCATCGTCAGTGCCGAGGTACCGCCGTACGACAGGATCGGCAACTGGATGCCGGTGACCGGCAGGATGCCGACGACGTATCCGATGTTGATGAAGGCCTGCACCAGGAAGAGCACGGTGATCGTCGCCGACATCAGACGCAGGAATGGGTCCACCGAACGGCGGGCGATCCGCATCCCGACGTACCCGAGCAGCAGGTACAGCCCCAGGACGATGATCCCGCCGACCAGTCCGAGTTCCTCGCCGATGATCGCGAAGATGAAGTCGTTGTGCGCATTGGGCAGATAGTTCCATTTGGCGGTGCTCTGGCCGAGCCCCTTGCCGAACAGTCCACCGTCGGCCAGCGCGAACTTCGCCTGGTTCGGCTGATAATCGGCGCCGAGCGGATCGGAGTCACGGCCGAGGAAGCTGAAGATGCGCGCGGCACGGTACGACTCGGCGAAGGCCAGCGCGACGCCGGCCACCGCGAAGACCACGCCGAAGGCGGCGAAGAACCGCCCCGGCAGCCCGCCGAACCACAACAGCGTCGCGACGATCATCCCCAGGATCATCGTCGTGGACTGATTCGGCTCGATGATGACCAGGAAGGCGACGCCGAAGGCGACCGGGATCAGCGGGAAGATCAGATCGCGGGCCGTGGACGTGCGCGGATCGCGAGTCGAGAGGACCGCGGCTCCCCACATGCACAGCGCCGCCTTCGCCAGTTCCGACGGCTGCAGCGTGAGCCCGCCGAACGAGAGCCAGCGGCGCGCACCGCCGCCGGCGACGCCGAAGCCCGGGATCATCACCAGGATCAGCAGGACGATCGAGATCAGCAGAATGGGCAGGGAGGCCTTCTGCAGCGTCCGCACGGGCATCCGCAGCGCGATGTAGAACAGCACCAGACCCAGGGCCACGAACATCACCTGCGTGGTGAACATCCCGTAGGCCGAGCCGTCCTTCGCGTAGCCCTCCACAGCGGACGCCGAGAGCACCATCATCAGGCCGAGCGCGATGAGGATGACGGTGATCGAGACGATCAGGTGGAACGAGGTCAGGGGCCGCGCGAGCAGATTCCGGACTCCCCCGGCGAGGAACGCCGCACCCGCTTTGAGATCCGATCCGCGCATCAGGCGAAGCCTGCGAAGCGGGTCCGCGTCCGCGGTGCCGCCACGCCGGGCGCTCCGAGTGGACGCGGTCCGGCGATTCCGGCGCCGAGCCGACCGGTCTGCGACTCTCGCCTCCGACTCTCCATCAGCGCTTTCGGGGGCGTCAGGACGGTCGGAGGTGTCGCCGGGCGCCTCGGCGGCGTCCTCGCCCTCGGCGGCGGAGCGCGGCGCCGAATCCTCGACGTCCTCCGCGACGCCGGTGTTCTCGTCGCCGGAACTCATCGGTTCGCGCGGGAGTCGGCGAGGGCGGTCGCGGCGGCGGCGAACGACTCGCCGCGCTGCGGATACCCGGCGAACATGTCCAGGGAGGCGGCCGCCGGTGCGAGGAGCACCGCGTCCACCCCTGGCGAGTCCGCCTGCGCCAACTCCCAGGCGGCACCGACCGCCTGGCTCATCACCGCGTCCGACGATCCGGTCGCGGAGACGGCACGTGCCCGTTCACCAGTCCGCTGAGTCATCACAGAGCCATCGTCCCCTGTGAATACTGTGACGGCTGGGACTTCTGGGGCGTGTCGCGCAATCGCGTCGAGAATGATCTGCCGATCCCGGCCGATCGCGACGACTCCGGCCAACCGCGACACTGTTCCGGCGATCAGGTCGTCGACGGGTGCGCCCTTGAGCAATCCGCCCGCGATCAGCACGACACGCTCGTGTGCGACCACCGCAGCGTGGGCAGCGTGCGGATTCGTGGCCTTCGAGTCGTCCACGAAGGCGACGCCGTCGATGCGCGCGACCACCTGACCGCGATGCGCGGCCGGCCGGTAGGCCCGCAGTCCGCGCGCCACCGCCTCGGGATCGATTCCCACGGCGCGAGCGAGCGCAGCCGCGGCGAGGGCGTCCGACAGTCCCGACGGTCCCGCCGGCCGCACATCGGCGGCGGGGATCATCGCGAGGGTGCCGTCCCCGAAGGCGCAGTCGACCAGCGTGCCGTCGACGATGCCCAGCATTCCCGGTCGCGGTACGCCGAGGGTGAATCCGACCCGCCGGGAGTCGGGCCCGACCGGCAGCGCCGCCGCGCCCGCATCGTCCTCACCGACCACGGCCACCCGGCCGGTCAGCGCTCCGGCCTTGGCCTCGGCGTACGCCTCGCGTGAGCCGTGCCAGTCGAGGTGATCGTCCGCCACGTTCAGCACCACGCCGGCGTCCGGCCGGACCGACGGCGCCCAGTGCAGCTGGAACGACGACATCTCGACGCACAGGACGTCGGCGCGCGGCTCGGCGCGGAGCGCATCGGCCACCGTGAGACCGATGTTCCCGCAGGCCAGACCGCTCTGTCCGGCGGCCGTGACGATCGACTCGATCATTCCCGTCGTGGTGGTCTTGCCGTTGGTTCCGGTGATCACCAGCCAGGTGCGCGCGGGTCCGAACAACCCGGCGCGATCGGCGCGCCACGCGAGTTCCACATCACCCCACACCGGCGTACCCGCTGCCGCGGCCGCCACCAGCAGCGGCGTGTCCGGGCGGAAGCCGGGTGAGACGACGATCAGCTCGATGCCCTCGGGCAACTCCGCGGTGCCGTCATCGGCGACGAACTCCTCCGGCGTGTGCACCGGCACGCCCCGGCGTACGAAATCGGCGCCCGCCTGCGGGTCCGCGAACGTCTGATCCATCACCTCGGGCTTCGCACCGAGTTCCAGCAGCAGGTCGACGACGGCCACTCCGGTGGCACGACCGCCGGCCACCAGAACGCGGGCCTGTTCCAGCGAAAGCCCCATGTCAGCCCGCATGCGAGATGAACTCGCCGTAGAACAGGGTCAGTCCCAGCGCACAGGAGATGGCCGTGAGCAGCCAGAACCGGATGATCACCGTGGTCTCGGCCCAGCCGCCGAGCTCGAAATGGTGATGGAAGGGCGCCATGCGGAAGACCCGCTTGCCGGTGGTGCGGAAGAAGGCGATCTGCACCACCACCGAGACCATCTCGGCGACGAACAGCGCGCCGATGACGACCATGAGCAGTTCGGTGCGCGTCGTCAGCGACAGACCCGCCACCAGACCGCCGAGCGCGAGCGAACCGGTGTCGCCCATGAAGATCTTCGCCGGCGCGGCGTTCCACCAGAGGAAGCCGAGGCAGGCGCCGCCCGCCGCCACCGCGACGATCGCGAGGTCGAGCGGATCGCGCACGTCGTAGCAGGCGCTGGCGTTCTCGGCGTTGGCCGGGAGCGGCGCGCAGGGATTGCGGTACTGCCAGAACGTGATCAGAACGTATGCACCCATCACCATCGCCGCCGAACCCGCGGCCAGACCGTCGAGACCGTCGGTGAAGTTCACGGCGTTCGACCATGCCGCGACCACCAGCCAGCAGAACAGCACGAAGCCCACCGCGGTCAGCGAGATCACGTTGATGTCGCGCGTGTACGAGAGGTACTCGCTGGCCGGTGTCTGGCCCTCGGCGTTCGGGAACTGCAGCAGCAGGACGCCGAAGATGACCGCCGCGATCATCTGCCCGACCGACTTGGCGGTCTTGTTCAAACCGAGGTTGCGCGATTTGTAGATCTTGATGAAGTCGTCCAGGAATCCGACGGCGGCCAGCGCGGTCGCCAGGCCGAGCACCAGCAGACCCGAGGCGGTGGGGCCGCCACCGTCGTCGAGCAGCCCGAACAGATGCGCGCCCAGGTAGCCCAGCCACAGCGCCGCGACGATCGCGACACCGCCCATCGACGGCGTCCCCCGCTTGGACTGGTGGCTCTGCGGCCCCTCGACCCGGATCTCCTGGCCGAAGCCCTGCCGGGAGAAGACCTTGATCAGGACGGGCGTCAGCAGAATCGACACTGCCAGCGAGATCGCGCCCGCGATCAGTATCTGGGTCACTGCATGTCCTTACTTGTCGGAATCTGTGAACTAAGAATCTAGCGCGAGCCGCCGCTCCGGCAGGTCAGCGGGTGAGCACCTCGACCGGGAGTCCGGCGTCCTCACGCCAGTACGCGAGCAGCGTCTCGCCGAGTTCTCCCCCGGCCAGCAGCACCAGGTCTCCGGGCTTCGGAGACTCGGCGGGCCGTGTACGCAGATGGTCGACGGCTGCGGCGGGCGAGGCCACCAGCACGGCCTCGTCACCCCACGACCCCTCCATCACCGCGCCCTGATGCAGCGCCCGTACGGTACGGAGATCTTCGCCGACGGCGATCACCTGATCGACGGCCAGCCGGACGATCTGCCGGCCCAGGCCGTCGTGGTCGACGCACCGCGCGTTCTCGTCGCGTCCGTCCGCATCGGCGAACTCACCGGCGATCACCCAGGTCCGGCGGGCCGACTCCCCTCCTCGGTGGGCACTGCCGACTCCGGTGTCGGCGGCCAGCGCCACGAGTTCGCGGACCGCCCGGCGTGCCTCGTCGATGCCCGCCTGCGGGTCCACCAGCAGCACCCGCAGCGCCGGCCGCGCGTCGACGGCGTCATCGACCACGCGGGCGTCGAGCAGCTCGCCCAGCACAGACCGATCGTCGAACGGATATTTCACGCCGTCGATCTCCTGCCCCTTCTCATGGCCCTTACCCGCGACCAGCACCACGTCGCCCGCCTGCGCCCAGTCGACCGCCGCGGCGATCGCCTCGCGCCGGTCGCCGATCTCCCGGATCTCCCCGCGCGCGTCCGCCACCGCCCGCGCTCCCGCGAGCACCGCCGTCCGGATGTCCTCGGGCCGCTCGGACCGCGGATTGTCGTCGGTGACGATCACCAGGTCGGCGCCGCGTGCCGCGGCCGCGCCCATCAGGGGCCGCTTCTCGGTGTCGCGATCGCCACCCGCCCCGAGGACGACGGCGATCCGTCCCGGCGTCTGGGCCGCAAGGGTCGCGAGAACCGCCTCGACCGCGGCCGGCTTGTGCGCGTAGTCGACCACGGCCAGGAAATCCTGTCCGCGCTCGACCTTCTCGAGCCGGCCCGGCACCGCCACGCGGGCCAGACCGGTGACCGCCGTCCCCACGTTCACTCCGGCCGCCGCACTCAGCGCTACCGCGAGGAGAGCGTTCGCGACGTTGTACGCACCCGGCAGGGGAACCGTCAGCTCCACCTCCGAGCCCTCCGGCGTGGCCGCCAGAACCGTCTGCGACCCCGGCTCGGTCCGTACCGTTCCGACCACCGACCAATCAGCCGCACCGGTGGTCGACACGGTGGTCACGGACGTACCGGCGACCGCGGCCATCTTCACGCCCCACGCATCGTCGACGCAGACCACGGCGCGTTGCGCCCGGGTCGACGAATCCGCCCGGAACAGCCGGGCCTTGGCCGCGAAGTAGGCGTCCATCGTGTGGTGGTAGTCGAGGTGGTCCTGCGAGAGATTCGTGAAGCCCCCGACGGCGAACCGGCAGCCGTCCACGCGGCCGAGTTCGAGGGCGTGGCTGGAGACCTCCATGACGACGGTGTCGACTCCGCGCTCGAGCATCACGGCGAACATCCGCTGGAGGTCGGGGGCCTCCGGGGTGGTCAGCGAGCTCGGGACCACGGTTCCGTCCACGCGGATCTCGACGGTCCCCAGCAGTCCGACCACCCGTCCCGCGGCCCGCAGAGCGGCCTCGGTCAGGTAGGCGGTCGTGGTCTTGCCCGACGTCCCGGTGATACCGATGAGGGTGAACTTCGACGACGGGTCGCCGTAGATGCGCGCCGAGACCTCCCCCAGCACCGACCGCGGGCGGTCGTGCACCAGCACCGGCACCGACCCCAGGCCGGGCGCGGCGCGAATCAGGTCCAGTCCCGCCGCATCGGTGAGCACCGCGACGGCACCGGCGGTCGACGCCTGGCCGGCGTATCGAGCACCGTGGGTGCGGTCGCCGGGCAGCGCGGCGAACAGGTATCCGGCACCCGCGTCCTGCGCACGCAAAGTCGCGCCCGTGACCTCGGCGTCGGCGCCGTCGAGAACCAGACCGAACTCGTCCGCCAGTGCGCTCAGGGCCACCGGCCGGAGGTGCTCCGGGCGGATCGGCCCACTGCTGTTCGTCGCACCGGCTCCCGGCTCCACCACTACCTCAGACCTCCGCCTTGACCTTCTCGTCCCGTTGAGACGTACTCGTCTCGCCGACGTCTCCCCCTCGTCCGCCGGAGCGCACGCGGTGATGACGCAATGAATCTACCGTGCGATGCGGCGCGCCCTCACGCCTCCAAGCGCAGGCGCGGAGCCGGCTGCGCGGAGAACGGCACCTGGTCGTGACGCAGAAGCCACGAACCGATGGTTCCGAACAACGGCGCCGCGGACTGACCGCCGCTGCCGTCCGAGCTGCGCACCGGATTGTCCATCATGATGCCGATGACGAACCGCGGCGCGTCGGCGGGCGCGATACCCGCGAAGGTGATGTTGTAGCTCGACCGCGAGTAGCAGTTGCAGGACGGGTCGACCTGCTGTGCGGTACCGGTCTTGCCCGAGGTCTGGTAGCCCGGGATGGCGCCGGTGTAGCCGGTGCCGTTCTGCACACCCTCCGGGTCCTTCTGCATGACGGCACGGAACATGTCGCGAACGGTCTTGGCCGTCTGCGGACTGACCACCCGCACCGACTCCGGCTTGCTCACGCCGGCCTCGTCCTCGTCCTCGGGAGCGATGATCCGCGGCTGGATCCGAACCCCGTCGTTGGCGATCGCCTGGTACATCGACGTCATCTGCAGCAGCGTGGTCGACAGACCCTGACCGATCGGCAGGTTGGCGAACGAGCCGCCCGACCACTGACTCAGCGCGGGCACCGCGCCGGGGCTCTCGCCGGGGAGGCCGACTCCGGTGCGCTGACCGAGCCCGAAGCGGTCGAGCATGTCGGCGAACCGCCGCTCACCGACCTTCTGCGCCAGCATCAGTGTGCCGACGTTGGACGACTTCCCGAAGATGCCGGTGGTGGTGTAGGGCGCGGTGCCGTGCACCCACGCGTCGTTGACGGTGATACCCGACATCCGAATCGACCCCGGCACCTGGTGCACCTCGTCCGGGGTGGTGACCCCGTATTCGATGGCCGCGGAAGCGGTCACGATCTTGTTCACCGACCCGGGCTCGAAGGGCGAGGTCACCGACCGGTTGCCGAGATCGGCCTTCTGCTGCTCCGAGAGCGGCCGCGAGGCGTCGAAGGTGCTGTCGTTGGCCATCGCCAGCACTTCGCCGGTGTGCGAGTCGAGCACCACGGCGGAGACGTTGTGCGCGCCCGACTTGTCCTTCGCCAGGTTCACCTGGCTCTGCACGAACCACTGGAGGTCGGAGTCGATCGTGAGGTGCACGGTCTCTCCGTCGACGGCCGGATGGACGTTGCGCTTGCTGCCCGGGATCACCGCGCCGTCGCGACCGCGGTCGAAGGTCTCGGTGCCGTTGGTGCCTGCGAGCACGGAGTCGAGCGACGATTCGAGGCCGATCAGACCGTTGCCGTCGAAGTTCACATCGCCGACCAGGTTGGCGGCGAGTGAACCGCCCGGGTACAGGCGGTTGCTCTGCCGCTCGGCGCCGACCTCGGGGAACTCGTCCTGGATCTTCTTCGTGACGTCCAGCGACACCAGGCGGGCGAGGTAGACGAAGTCCTTGTCCGACTTCATCTGTGCCAGCAGATCGTCGGACGCGATGCTGCCGCCGAGGGCCGACGAGACGCCGTCGGCGATCTGCTTGAGGCGCACGTCAACGTCCGGGACGGTCGAATCCTTCTTGTGTTCCTCGGCGATCTGCTTGCGTACGGCCTTCGGTTGAAAGGTCAGTGCCCGTGCGTCGTCGGTGTGTGCCAGCAGGCGTCCGTTGCGGTCGACGATGCTCCCCCGCACCGCAGGCAGTTCCTGGGTGATCGATCGTTGCTGCGAGGCCTGCGCCGAGATGGAGTCGGCCGCGATCACGTGCACGTACAGCATCCGGCCCGCGATCACGAGAGCGACCACCGCGACGAGCACGGTCAGGATCCGCTGGCGGACGACGAACCCCGACGGCCCCGAACCGGAACGTTCGGGGGGACGGGGAGGCCTGGGCGGAGGCGTTCCGGTGCCGTTCGACGACGCGCCGGACGGGCGGCCTCCCGCCCTCGCCTCGGCTGCGCGCGGTGTACGGGTGCGGGTCATGATCTTCCGATTGTCGCGCGCATCAACGCGCGGGCGCGGTATTGGCGGGCGGCGTGGCGGTCGTCGAAGACGCCACATCGGTGGGCCGACTCACCCGATTCCGGACATCCGGGCGCACCGAGGTCTGGGGTGCCGGATTCGTCCGAGACTGCGATGTCGGGACCGAGGACGGGCGGGGGTTCGGCGCCGGCCGCGGGTTCGGCGCAGGCGTCGACGGCGCCGGAGCGGGAGTGGTCGCCGTACGCGGCGGTGCACTCTGCGATTGTTCGCCACCGAGTCCCTCGGAATCGTCGACCTTGTTCTTGTCGATCTTCTCGACGGGGTCCGGCGCCGGGTTCAGGTCCGGAAGCGGGCTGCCGGTCGCCGGTGTGGGAGTGCCGCGGAGCCGTGGCTTGCCGTCTGCTCCGACGATGATCTCGGCGGCGTTCGACGCCGGAACCATCCCCTGGCGAGCGGCCGCCCGCGCGATCGCGGGCGCCTGGTCGCCTGCGTCGGCTGCCGCCTTCAACTCGGCGGCACGGGCCTGCAGCTCCTGGTTCTCCTTGCGGAGCGCGTCGATCGAGTACGAGTCCTGCGCCGATTTGGTGGTCAGGAACAGAGTCAGCGCGAGGGCGCCCATCACCAGGACCAGGATCGGCACCACGAGCGGGACTCCGGCGATGCGGCGCCCGGTCATCGGCAGCCGGGCTCCGGTGCGCTCACGGCGAGTGCGCCGATCGAGAGCCCGCTGGGCCGCCTTGGATCGCGACGGACGCTCGCTCGCCGCGGCGCCGGTGCGCCGTCGACGCTGACGGTCGGAACCCTCGCGTGGTCCGGTGGCGGTGCGAGTGTCCACAAGCGTCACTGTGCTCCCCTTCCGTCTGCGGTCCCGCCGCCGCGACCCGCGGGGTGGTTCGGTGCGATACGTTCGATGGCCCGGATCCGGACAGGGGCCGAACGCGGGTTGGCCGCACGTTCGGCCGCGTCTGCCTGTTCGGCTCCGCGAGTGACGAGCGAGAACCGCGGGGCGGTCCCCGGCAGATCGACCGGCAGACCGGCCGGGGTGGTGTTCTCCACCGCACGGACGAAGTCGCGCTTGACGATTCGGTCCTCGAGCGACTGGTAGCTCATCACGGCGACCCGGCCGCCGACCGCGAGTACTTCGAGCGCCGCCGGGATCACCCCGCGCAATGAGTCGAGTTCGTGGTTCACCTCGATCCGGAGCGCTTGAAAGGTCCGCTTGGCCGGATGGCCACCGGTCCGCCGGGTCGCCGCCGGGATGGTGGCGTACAGGAGCTCCACGAGACGTCCGCTGGTGGTGAACGGCTCCTTGGCGCGTTCCCGGATCACTGCCGAGGCGATCTTCCCCGCGAACCGCTCCTCGCCGTACTCGCTGAGCACTCGGGCGAGAGAGCCGTGGTCGTAGGTGTTGAGGACGTCAGCCGCCGTCAGCTCGTCGTCGGGATTCATCCGCATGTCCAGCGGTGCGTCGACGGCGTACGCGAACCCGCGTTCGGCCCGGTCCAGCTGCATCGACGAGACCCCGAGGTCGAGGAGCACCCCGTCGACCTCGTCGCGTCCGGTGGCGGCGACCACCGACTCGATCTCGTCGTAACGATTGTGGTGGAACTCCACGCGGTCTCCGAAGCGTTGCAGACGCTCGGAGGCGATGCCGATCGCCGATGTGTCGCGGTCGATGCCGACGACGTGCAGACCCGCCAGGCGTTCGAGGAAGTACTCTGTGTGGCCGCCGGCGCCCAGCGTGCCGTCCACCAGGACCGCGCCGCCGCCGTCGGGCGACCGACGGGTGAGAGCCGGTTCCAGCAGCGCGAACATGCGATCAGCCATCACCGGAACGTGTCCGTGTTCGCCTTGCCGCGGTGCGTTCACCCCGCTCCCTCCCTGCTGCCGTGAGAACCGTGCCGATAATTTCTGGGCGTCGCCCCCTGCGACGCTCCGGAGACCACCGGCATCGATGCCGTGGAACTGCGGCGGTGTGGGCCTGCGATGAGACGGGGTCCCCGCCCGAGCGCACCTGGCGTTGGGGAAGTACGTCAGGGTCGATCGGGCCGAGGCCTCGACTCACCGCAGCAGTCGTGATCTCCGAATGTTCAATTCACGTGTGTCGACGCGATCCCGTTACAGGATCGAGTCGAGGGCGGACGATCCCGCGTTGGAGAACGCCTCCTCGTGCTGGGCCTGGTAGTCGCGCCAGCTCTGCGCGTCCCAGATCTCCAGGTGGTCGTACGAGCCGATGACGACGCACTCCTTGGTGAGCCCCGCGTAGTCGCGGTGCTCGGCCGAGAGGTTGACGCGGCCCTGCCCGTCGAGCCGCTGCTCGTCGGCGCCGGCGAAGAAGTACCGCAGAAAAGCGCGGGCCTCCGGGTCGTTGCGCGACGCGGTGACCGCCTTCTCGGCGATCGCGTCGAACTCCTCTGCCCGGTACACCGACAGGCTGCGGTCCTGGCTGCGTGTGACCATGACTCCTCCTGCCAGCGCGTCGCGGAACTTCGCGGGCAACGTCAGTCGCCCCTTGTCATCGAGCTTGGGCGTGTAGGTGCCGACGAAACGAGCCACGTCGACACCTCCTCACCCTCCCGGGTTCGGCGGTTCCGGTTCCCCCTCGCCCAGTGATGCCCACACTACCCCACTTCCCACCACATTCCACCCCGCAGGCCCCACCGTTTCCCCACCATCAACTATATGAGCAGGTCAGAGTGCCTGAGCTTCACTGGATTCTCAGCAATCATCGACGTGTCGCAGCTCACTAGTGTCGTTACGAAAGGGGTCAAAAGGTAACGAAGTGACTGGTGAGACCAACCAAGAGCGGTAGGTGGGGCATTGTGGGGAGAGGGGGTGGGGCACTGTGGGGAGACGGGGTGGGACGCTGTGGGGACACCTCGGAGACAGACGTTCCCGAGATACGAAAAACGGGGCCGCATCTTCCTTTCGGAAGTTGCGACCCCGCCAGGGAGATCGTTGTCGACGCAGGGCACGTCAGGCCGTCAGCCGCCGGTGCCGACGGCCGGTTCTACAGATCGCGGTCGTCCCGCTCGAAGCGACGGTTGAAGCGATCCTCCATCCGTCGGCTCAACGAGCCGTGACCGCTCGCGGCCTTTCCGGACTTCTTCGACGAGGAGGCGCCGTCGGGACCCGAGATCCGCCCGCGGCCAGCCATCAGGCCGAAGACCGCGGCCCCGAACATCAGCAGGAATCCGACGAAGCTGAGGATCTTCAGTCCGCCGACCTCGACGTCGACCATCATTCCGCCGACCAGCAATGCGAGTCCAGCGAGGAACCCGAGAGCGACCACGATCCGACGACGTGCGTTCGGCAAGCGCACCTTGTGGCGGGTGACGCTCGACGCGAACTTCGGGTCTTCGGCGTAGAGAGCGCTCTCTATCTCATCGAGCATGCGCTGCTCGTGCTCTGAAAGCGGCACCGCTCCTCCCTTACTGGATCGTGGCGAGGATTTCGTCTTCTCGCCTCTCTATGTCAATAGTACGAGCCCGAGCGCCCTTCGACCACCATTGGCCGACGATGCGTTCACAATCACGCCGATCATCCCGCGCACTCAAGCGACGGTTCCGCGCGCCGCCGGACGCTTCGAGGTGAGCTTCCCCTGCTCGTACGCCAGCAGCGTCGCGTCGGCCACGTCCAGGAACTCGACCGCACGGCGCTCCACGCGCGCGCAGAACGTGGAATCGACGGTGCGCACCAGCCCCGCCTCGACGTGCGAGCGCATGGTCGAGAGTTCGCCGAAATAGTCGGCGAGTTCCCGGCACTGGGGAGCACGCTCCTTGATCCGACTCCACGCGTCCGCCGCACCGCGGCGTCGGCGGACGCGGCCCGAGGGCTCATAGATCTCCAGCACCGCGCCGGCGGCTCGGATCGCCGCGAGATAGAACAGCCGGAATCGCTCGGCCCCGTCGTCGTCCACCGACGCCGCCTGCTCGAACAGGTCCTCTGCCCGATCCAGGAGATCGCGGCTGCGGTGCACCACGTGCGGGTCGACTCCGTGATCGGCTTGTGCACCGGACACCGACGGGGCGGGTGCGAGATGCAACCCGGCGAACTGCCGCCCGGACCGTTCTGCTGACCGCTCCATCCCAACTCCTCCGTGTCGGCGCCCGGCTCTGTCGGGCTCGTGACGAAACCATGACAGAGGGGTACGACAAAGAGGGCGTTGCGACGACGGGCCCGACGGCCGGCCGTCGCACGGCGCCGGCACTCCCGCGAAGACTTCGACAGCGGACCCCGTCACCGATGATCGGTGGCCCGGCGATGTCTTCCCCATCGCCGGGCCACTGGACCGCCCAACCGATACGAACATCAGTTCGACAGGCGTCAACCGTAGCCGGTGTGAACGCCGATGGGCAAGTGCCGCTACGCTCCCAGAGTCTGGCAGCCGCAGACGAATCGAGCCGACGACGAAGGGAACGGGCATGTCACTGGACGCCTCCCCGATCCGCGTCGCGCGCCTCCCGGCCGATCTGGCACACCTGTGGCTCGATCCCGCGGTGCACACCTACATCACCGCCATGCACTACCCCCGCGGAAGCGAAGCCCACCGGTTGCCGCTGTGGCGCGATCACATCGCGCGCCCCGGGTGGTCGGCTTTCGGCGCGTTCGCGACGCTGTCCGCGCTCGACTCGCTCCGGCCCACGTACTCCCGGCTGCGCGTGCGCGCACCGCTGGCGCTCTCGGATCGCGAGATCCTCGTCGGGGTGGCGTACGGCTACCGCGGTGCACCGGACCAGTGGTGGAACCGCCAGCTGTATTCGGGACTGCTACAGGCCGGAACCCGGCCCGCCGACGCGCGCGAGTTCATGCGCGACTACTTCGAACTCACCGAACTGCATGTGCATCCGGCCGGTCAGGGCCGCGGCGTCGGCCAACGGCTCCTGACATCGCTGCTCTCGGGCAGACCGGAGAGCAAGGTCCTCCTCTCGACGCCCGAAGTCCAGGGTGAGGCCAATCGCGCCTGGGGCCTCTACCGCCGCCTCGGCTTCGAGGATGTCCTGCGGCACTTCACCTTCGCCGGAGACGCCCGGCCGTTCGCCTTCCTCGGACGCCCGCTCCCTCTTCCGGACGCCGGTCCCCCGCCGCGATGACCGGCCGCCCGCGGTCCGTCCGACGCACCGATGACGACACTGCGCAGGTTGGCGCATCTCTTCTGGCACGATGAGTCGGTGACCTCGTTCCGCCGCACCGCGCTCGCCCTAGCCGGACTGTTGGCACTGATCCCCGTGCTCACCGGTTGTCTCACCAAGTCGACCACGGTCGGAGACCAGTTCTCCGGCACGGTCATCATCGCCACGTCACCGGATCAGCATCCGCAGAAGCCGTCCTTCGACATCCCGGCCTCGCTCAGCGGCCAGGTCTGGACCACCGACTTCCCGGAGAAGTCGGATGAGAGCAGTGCCGTACCCGCCCCGTCGACGCAGAGTTCGCGCCCCGGCGGACAGGCCGCGCCGTCGCCCGACGGCAAGGTCGGGTCCGAGCTCACCTTCGACAGACTCTCGGCGGGTCAGTTCAGCCAGCTCGGCGACATCATCGCCGCCGCCCTCCCCGACCCGTCTGCGACGGTCCATCTCAAATCGTCCCGCAGCGGCGACATCGTCCGTTTCCGCGGCTCGGCGTCGCTGACGGACGCCGATCCCGGCAGCGTGTACTTCTCCCTGTCGATCACGTTCGGCGGTGAGGTGGTCGCGACCAACGGTCATCAGGCGGGCGACGACACGGTGGTCTGGACGCCCAGCCCGGGACAGAACGTCGACCTGCAGGCCGATTCGGAGTACGCGGATCCGGCGACCGCCGCCGTGCCCAGCTGGACCTGGTTCATGTTCCTGCTGTGCGCGATCATCGTCGCGATGGTCGTCTACGCGGCCTACCAGAATCGGGACCGCTCACCCCGTCCGGGACGCCCGAAGCGCAAGCCCGAGGCGCCGCAGTCCGACGAGGAGTCCCCGAAGCCCGAGCGCGAGACATCCGGGCGCGGCGCCGACTGACGCCGTCCGCGTGCGGTCGCCCTCTCCGGCGGACCGCACGTCTCAGACGCCGGCCAGCGCCCCGCGCGTGTCGATGCCGATGCGCTCGAGCACCTCGCTGGTCGCCTTCGCGAAGTTGAGGCTGCAGAAGTGCAGGCACGGCACCCCTTCGGAGATGAGCCGCAACGAGGCCTCCGTGCACAGGTCGATGCCGACCGCACGCACGTCGGCCCGATTCTCCTCCGGTCCGTCGCCCGCCGCCTTCGCGAGCCGTTCCTCGACCGCCGGGGGGATCTTGCTGCCGGACAGTTCGGTCATCCTGCGCGCCGAGGCCAGCGAGGTGATCGGCATCATCCCCGGGATCAGCGGTTTGGCGCCCTGCTCGGGATCGGCGGCGACGATACGGTCGCGCAGGCGGAGGAAGTCGTCGACGTCGAAGAACATCTGCGTCACCGAGTACTCCGCGCCCGCCCGCAGTTTCCGCACCAGATTTCCGGTGTCGGCGGCGAGGTTGGGCGCGCGGTGGTGGCCTTCGGGGAACGACGCGACGCCCACGTGGAAGTCGCCGAGTTCTCCGATCAGGCGCACCAGTTCTTCGGCGTACGCCACGCCTTCCGGGTGCTTGACCCACTCACCGAGCGGATCACCGGGCGGATCACCGCGCAGGGCGAGCAGGTTGACGATGCCCTTGTCGGCGTACGCGCCCACCAGGCCGCGGAGTTCGTCGACGCTGTGGTTGACCGCGGTCAGATGCGCGACGGTCAGCAGCGTGGTCTCGGTCGCGAGTTCGCCCGCGATGCGCACGGTCCGGTCGCGTGTCGATCCGCCCGCACCGTAGGTCATCGACACGAAGGCCGGGTTCATTCGTTCGAAGATCCGGACCGCACGCCACAGTCGCGCCTCCTCGGCGGCGTCGCGCGGTGGGAAGAACTCGACGGAGAACGGCACCGGCCCGGAGTGCGGGTCGGCCAGACGCTCCACGACCGACTGCCCCGGGCGGGCGCGGACGTCGGAGTCGGTACTGATCGGATCGGTCACCCCAGTCATCATACGGACACCCGGCGAGCGGCCCGCGGCCGCCGATGCCGCGGCTGTGCCCGCGATCACCGCCGCTGCGGCGCGTGGCCGGGCTGTCGACGAGGACCGGTAACCTTGCCAGTCGTGGTCAACATTGCGCACGTGCCCGCCGCGGTCGACGAGATCCTGACGGCGTTCTTCGACTCCGGCCGGCCTGCGCTCGACGACATCTACCCCGCGGTCGCGGAGGCCGGCGACGTGCTCGCCGACTTCGTGCTGTCGGGCGGCAAACGGGTGCGGCCGCTGTTCGTCTACGCCGGCTGGCGATGCGGCCCCGAAGCGGCCGCCGACACCGGCCCCGGGGAGTCGACGGCATTGCGGGTCGGCGCCGCGATCGAGTTGATCCAGGCCTGCGCCCTCATCCACGACGACATCCTCGACCGCTCCGACACGCGGCGCGGCCGCCCGACCGTCCACCGCCGGTTCGAGGCCCTGCACGGCGACCGGGGGTTCGCCGGCGACCCCGCGCACTACGGCGTCTCGGCGGCCATCCTGCTGGGCGATCTGGCACTGGCCTGGGCCGACGACCTCGTGCACGGCATCACTCCCGCCGACGGCGGTCCCGCCGATCCGCATCCGCTGCCGCGGCCGGTGGCCGTTCTGTGGTCTCAGATGCGGACCGAGGTGCTCGGCGGTCAGCTCCTCGACATCACCAACGAGTCGTCCGGCGACGAGTCAGTGACCGCCGCGTACCGGGTGATGGAGTACAAGACGGCCGCGTACACGGTGGCCCGGCCGCTCCAGCTCGGTGCGGCGCTGTCCGGGGCCGAGGACGAGTTGTCACGCTCACTGCGTCGCATCGGGCTCGATCTCGGCGTCGCCTTCCAACTGCGCGACGACGTCCTCGGTGTATTCGGAGACCCCGCGGAGACCGGGAAGCCGTCCGGTGACGACCTCGTCGAAGGCAAGCGCACCGCACTCCTGGCCGAGGGTCTGCAGCGCGCGTCGGCGGCCGGCCGAGATCTGCTGCGCGACAGCCTCGGCCGTTCGCTGTCGGAGGCGGAGCTGACCGCGGCGCGCGACGTCCTGACCGAATCCGGCGCACTCACCGAGATCGAGAGACAGATCGACGAACGCCTCGACGCGGCCCTGGCCGGCATCGACGGACTGGATGCCGGAGAGTCCGCGCGCGCCGATCTGACCTGGATGGCCCGCCGAATCACCCATCGACGGCGGTGACGGCCATGACCGCTGATTCGCACGTCGTCGTCATCGGAGCGGGGCTGTCGGGATTGACCGCCGCGGCCCACCTGCGCGCCCGCGGACACGAGGTGACAGTCTTGGAGGCCACCGACTCCCCCGGCGGCCTGGTGCGCACCGAGACCATCTCGGGTCACCGATTCGACACGGGTGCAACGGTTCTCACCATGCCCGAGTTGATCGTCGACGCACTCACCGCCGTCGGCGTCGACCGCGAGCAGGCCCTGGAGCGGCTGGCCCTGCGCCCGGTGGACCCGAGTTACGTCATGAACTACGCCGACGGCTCGTCGCTGGCGATACCGCGCGAGCCCGCGGCCATCCCCGCCGCCGTCGAGCAGGTGTTCGGGACCGAGGCCGCCGACGGTACTCGCGACCTGCTGACCTGGCTGCGCCGCGTCTACGATGCCGAGTTCGACGTCTTCATCGACCGCAACTACGACGGCCTGGCCGACCTGACCGGACCGCGCACGCGCGCCGCCGCCGCGAACCTGGTCCGGCTCGGCGCGCTCGGCGGCCTCACCGCCGCCGTGGGTCGATTCGTCTCCGACCCCAGGGTTCAGCGGGCGTTCACCTTCCAGGCGCTCTACGCCGGCGTTCCACCCCACCGCGCGCGGGCGATCTACGCCATCATCGCGGATATGGACATCGGCCGCGGCCTCTGTGCTCCCGCGGGCGGCATGGGCCGCATCGGCCGGGTCCTCGAGCGCGCACTGGCCGACGCCGGCGTGCGGATCGAGTACGGAGCACGCGTCGACCGGATTCTGCGCCGGACCGACGGCTC
This sequence comes from Gordonia sp. QH-12, assembly GCF_001578675.1. NCBI lineage: Bacteria > Bacillati > Actinomycetota > Actinomycetes > Mycobacteriales > Gordoniaceae > Gordonia > Gordonia sp. QH-12. Next base: position 178,493 of record NZ_KQ969285.1, on the reverse strand, counting down.
CGCCTCGGGTGTGCTCGTCGGCGACCAGCGGCTCGCCGCCGACGCGGTGGTCGCGACACTCGAACGCGACGCGGTCGCCGAACTGTTGCACGACGAGCGCCGCCTGCGGACTCTGCGCTACTCGCCGAGCGCCGTGGTGGTGCACGGCGTGCTGCCGGCCGGGACCACCGCGGGCTGGCGGTCCGGCCATCACACTCTCGACTTCGGCGCCGCGTGGACCGACACCTTCGCCGACCTCACCGCTCGCCCGGGCCGACTGATGGGCGACGGATCGTTCCTGATCACCCGGTCTGCGGCCACCGATCCGGAGACATTCGTGGCCGACGGATCCGAGTCGGTGTCGGTTCTCGCGCCGACACCGAATCTGGTCTCGGCCGATCTGCCGTGGGATGTGCTCGCCGAGCCGTACACCGCCGAGTTCCTCGGCGTCCTGGAGTCCCGCGGCTACCCGGGTCTGTCCTCGATGACCGTGCTCCGGATCGACCACCCGCTGACCTGGCTGCGATCGGGTCTGCCCGCGGGGACGCCGTTCTCCGCGGCTCACACCGTCGCGCAGACCGGCCCGCTGCGCACGCCCAACCGCTGGCGGGGTGTGCCGAACCTGGCTCTGGGCGGCAGCGCGACCGTGCCCGGAGTCGGCATCCCGCCCGTGCTCGTGTCCGGCGGGCTCGCCGCGGCGCGGATCGACGACTACCTGCGTGGCCGGAACGGACACGGGGGGCGGTCGTGAATCTCCTGAAGCGCTATCCCGACGCCTGTCTCGGGTTCCTCGGTGTGCTGCTGGTGGTCGCGGGAAGCTACGGTCTCTCCGACGTTCCTCGCAACGACGCGACGCTCGCCGATCTCGGCCTGGCGCCGATGACGTACGGCCACGGGAAGACGCTGTCCGGCTTCGCGTTCTGGACGGGGATCGCGCTGATGGTCATCGCCTGGGTGCGAATCGGCCGGAGCCCCGAGCGGATGAGCCTGCGCGCCACGATGGCCACCGTCGGCGCCTGGACCGCGCCGCTGATGTTCGCGGTACCCACCTTCAGCCGCGACGTGTACGCCTACCTCGGTCAGGCGTCGGTGCTGATGCACGGATTCGATCCCTACACCGACGGACCCGCACACCGTCCCGGACCGATCGTCGATTCGATGGCGCAGATCTGGGCTCCCACGACCTCGCCCTACAGTCCCGGGTTCATGCTCCTGCTGCGCGGCATCGTCGGGATCACCGGCGACAACGTCTTCGCCGGCGTGTTCGCCATCCGCGTCGCCCTGCTGCCCGGACTGCTCCTGACGATGTGGGCGGTGCCCCGGATCGCCGCGCACTTCGGTGCGAGCCGGCGACTCGGGCTCTGGCTGGTCCTGGTGAACCCGATGCTGCTGATCCATCTGGTCGGGGGCCCACACCTCGAACTGCTGATGATGGGCTTCCTGGCCGCAGGCGTGGCCCTGGCGCTGGAGGGCAGGCACGTCGCGGGTCTCGCGGTCCTGGGCCTGGCGATCTCGGTGAAGGTCACCGCGGGAATCGCGATTCCGTTCGTCATGTGGATCTGGCTCGACCACCTGCGCAAGCGGCGCGCGGCCGATCCCGCGGCACCGACTCCGCTCATCGCCTGGCGCGACCGTGTCGCGATCTTCGTCGCGACGGGCGCGATCCCCGCCGCGGTGTTCGGTGCCTTCACGGTGATCCTCGGCCTCGGCCTCGGATGGATGAACGGCCTGTCGTACGCCTCTCGGATCATCAACCCGTTCACCGTCCCGATCTTCGTCGGGCACATCGTCACCTACGCCGCGGCTCCCTTCGCGACGCTCAACCTCCAGGCGGTCCTGGTGGTGACGCGGGCCATCGGCAGCGTCGCACTCGCGCTGATCCTCGTGTACCTCTGGTGGCGGTCGCGTCGCGACGAGCGGTCCGCGATGGCCGGCATGGCATGGGCGATGCTCGCTCTGCTACTGCTCGAACCGTCGACCCTGCCCTGGTACTACACGTGGGTCGCCTGCCTGGCCGTCGCATTCACCCTCCCGATGTGGGTGCGGCAGGTGGTCGTCGGAGTCAGCACCTTCTATCTCATCGTCTTCCAGCCGGACGACTCGATCCTGTTCTACAAGCCGCTCGAAACTTTGATGGCGCTGGCCTTCGCCGTTCTCGCGGCCGTCTCGCTGCGCCGCCGCGACCCGCTCAGACTGCGGGGGCTCGGGTCCCTGCTGATCCATGGCTGACGCCGACCGCGGGTACCGCCTCGCCGAGTCGCTCACGCGCGCGGCCGGCCGCACCTACTTCCTGGCCTCGCGTCTGCTGCCGGTGGACGGCCGGCGCGCGGTGTTCGCGTTGTACGGCTATGCACGCACCGTCGACGACGTCGTCGACGGTGCCGGTGGGTCGCAGCCGCGATCGGCGCGGCTCGACGCCCTCGAGAACGGCCTGGCCGCCGCACTCGCGGGGGCGCCGGTGCCGGCTGGTCTGAGCCGGGACGAGGCCGACATGCTCGCTGCGCTCGCCGAGTCGGTCGACCGGTTCGCGATCCCTGCCGAAACCTTCGAGGCGTTCGGCCGATCGATGCGAATGGACCTGCCCGGCGACCCCCTGTTCCGGAACCGCTACGCGACGCTCGACGCCCTGGCCGAGTACACCTACGGCTCGGCCGCGGTGATCGGCCTGCAACTGCTGCCGATCCTGGGCGCGGCTCCCGATCCGGACACCGCCCGGGGTGCAGCCCTGCTGGGCGAAGCGTTCCAGCTCACGAACTTCCTCCGTGACGTCGGCGAAGATCTGAACCGGAATCGGATCTACCTGCCCCTCGACCACCTCGGCGCCTTCGGGGTCGACGAGCAGGAGCTGCGTCACGACGCCACCGCGGGCACGGCCGGCCCCCGGATGCGGCGGGCGACGGCGCATCTGATCGCCGTCAATCGCGACCAGTACCGGCGGACGCTGCCCGCCATCGCCTCACTGCCCCGACGGTCGCGCCCCGCGATCTGCGCGGCCGCGCGGTCGTACAGCGCGATTCTCACCGCCATCGAAGACCGCGGTCACGACGTGTTCGCCGCGCGGGCCGTCGTACCGGTCCACCGCAGGCTCGGCCATGCCGTCACCGCCGTGGCCGGCCGCCCGGCTCTCGGCTGACCGGCTGCGCCGTCAGAAGGCCTGAGCCTGTGCGCGCCGGATCACCTCGCGCGCCGAATGAGTGTGCAGCGCATCGGCCGGGCGCAGCCCCAGGTCGTCCTGCTCGGTGAACAGCCAGCGCATCGCCTCGTCGCGCGTGTAACCGCCGTCGAGCAGGATCCGGACCAGCCCCTCGAAGTGCTTCGCGAGGCCGTCGGACCCGAAGAAGGCCTCCGGAATCACGGGTACCCCTCCGCGCGAGGCCGCGAGCAGGTTGTGGTCGCGGATGAGTGTGCGGAGCCGGTTGGACGAGACCCCCAGCCGCTTGGCGGCCTGGTCCAGGTCGAGAACTGGAACGTCGTCGGGAAGGATGTCGATCGAAAGCGGAAGAGAACCCACGGGGCAAAGCCTACCGGTGTCCTGCGCGGCACATACGAGGTCGTCGGCGCGGCGGGTAGATTCGAACACCGTGACCACCCCTGGCGACCCGCTCATCGGCCGAGTGCTGGAGCGCAGATACCGGATCGACGCGCCGATCGCTCGCGGCGGGATGTCCTCGGTGTATGTGGGAACCGACCTGCGTCTGGGTCGGCGCGTCGCAGTGAAGGTGATGGATGCGCGTTACGTGGGCGACCCCCAGTTCCTGCGCCGGTTCGAGTTCGAGGCCCGCGCCGTCGCCGGTCTGAGCCACCCCGGCCTCGTCGCGGTCTACGACCAGAGCATCGACGGTGAGGTCGCGTTCCTCGTCATGGAGCTCGTGCGCGGGGGCAGCGTCCGCGAACTGCTCCGCGAACGCGGGCCGATGCCGCCGCACGCGGTGGCGTCCGTCGCGATCCCGATGCTCGGCGGCCTGGGCACCGCGCACCGCGCGGGGCTGGTGCACCGGGACGTGAAGCCCGAGAACGTCCTCGTCTCCGACAACGGCGACATCAAAGTGGCCGACTTCGGTCTGGTCCGCGCGGTCGCCGAAGCCGGCGTCACGTCGGCGAGCGTGATTCTGGGGACCGCCGCGTACCTGTCCCCCGAGCAGGTCAACTCCACCGACGTCGACGCGCGCAGCGACGTGTACTCGGCCGGAGTGATGCTGTTCGAACTACTGACCGGACGGCAGCCCTTCAGCGGCAGCACTCCGCTCGCGCTGGCCTATCAGCGGCTCACCTACGACGTCCCCGCCCCCGGCGACCTGATCGAAGGCGTCCCGCCGCAGATCGACGAGATCGTCCTGCGAGCCACCGAGCGTGACCGCACCGATCGCTTCCGCGACGGATTCGCCATGCAGCACGCGTTGCTCGACGCCGCCGATGAACTCGACCTGCCCGCCTTCACCGTCCCGGCTCCGAGCCGGGCCTCGGCGCGGGTCACCTCCGCCATCGCCCGCCCGGTGCGGGCCGTGTCGGCGCAGGCGCCCGATCCGCGACCGGTCACCGCATACGATCCCGAGCCGCTCCCCCCGTCTGATCGTTGGGACGACGACGCCTGGGACGGACCCGACGAGCGACGCTGGGCGGACGACGAGCCGGAGTGGGCCGACCGGGCCGACTGGGAGCCGGACTCCGACGAGGTCGACGTGATCGACGAAGCCGATCCCGCGGCCACCTCGCGCGGACGCGCACTGGCGGCCGTGTGGTTGACGATCATCACGATCGTCGCCGTCGTGCTCGCAGCTGCGGGGTGGGCCGTGGGCGCCTCGCTCGCCTGAACCGGGCGCCGTCGGTCTCCTCAGCCGCGCAGGCTCCCCTCAGCCGCGCAGCATCTCCGCCACGAGGAAAGCCAGTTCCAGCGACTGCTGGGTGTTGAGGCGCGGATCGCACGCCGTCTCGTAACGGCCTTCGAGATCGAGGTCGGAGATGTCCTGTGCGCCACCGAGGCACTCGGTCACATCCTCACCGGTCAGCTCGATGTGAATGCCCCCGGGGTGACTGCCCAGCGCACGATGCACCTCGAAGAAGCCCTGCACCTCGTCGACCACGCGGTCGAAGTGGCGGGTCTTGAAACCGGTGGACGCGGTGTGGGTGTTGCCGTGCATCGGATCGCACTGCCAGATCACCTTGTGTCCGGTCGCCTCGACGGCCTGCACGATCGCGGGCAGGACCTCGCGGACCTTGCCGTTACCCATCCGCGACACCAGCGTCAGCCGGCCGGGACGGTTGTCGGGGTCGAGTGCCTCCACGTATTCGACCGCCAGCTCGGGCGTCGTGGTGGGGCCGATCTTGACGCCTATCGGATTGCTGATCAGCTTGGCCAGCGCGATGTGAGCGCCGTCGAGCTGCCGGGTGCGTTCGCCGATCCACAGGAAGTGCGCCGACAGGTCGTACAGAGTCTGCTCGTCGCCGCCGCGCGGGTTGTCGGCGAGCCGCAGCATGGCGCGCTCGTAGTCCATCACCAGAGCTTCGTGCGAGGCGAAGATCGACGCCGACTCGAGGCTCGAGTCGGTGACGCCGCAGGCGTCCATGAATCGCAGCCCGCGATCGATCTCCGCGGCGAGCGCCTCGTACCGCGCACCGGCCGGCGATGTGCGGACGAACTCGCGGTTCCAGTTGTGAACGTGCGCCAGGCGGGCCTCCGACCCGGTCAGCGACCGCACCAGGTTCATCGCCGCGGCGGCGTTCGCGTACGCGCGCACCAGACGCGAGGGATCGTGCACGCGCGCGGCCTCGTCGGCCTCCAGCGCGTTGACCATGTCGCCTCGGTACGAGAGCAGCCCGAGCGCATCGGTGTCGGACGAACGCGGCTTCGCGTACTGCCCCGCGATGCGGGCGACCTTCACCACCGGCATGCTCGCGCCGTAGGTGAGCACCACGGCCATCTGAAGCAGGGTGCGGATGTTGCCCTTGATGTGCGGCTCGGTGTTGGCCGCGAAGGTCTCGGCGCAGTCTCCGCCCTGGAGCATGAACGCGCGACCGTGGGCCACCTCGGCGAGTTGGTCGGCGAGCACCTCCACCTCGGACGGCATGCAGATCGGCGGGACGCTCTCGAGGACGGTGCGCATCTTGTGCGCCTCCTCTTCGGGCCAGCTCGGCTGCTGCAGAGCCGGGCGCGCCAGCATGTCGTCGAATTGCTCGGCGAGACGTCCCGGCAGGGGCGGCAGTTCGGGAAGCTCGTCGATGGGCACGTCTACGGTCCAGTTCACCACCGCTCCAGCCTATCGTGACGAACCGGACGTCGCGTCGGTCACCTCCGACAGTGCCGTCGGTTCTCGGCCGTCAGTTCACGCCGGCGCCGCCGCCGACGGCCGCTTCGATGGCGCGCCACTTGACGAGGTTGTGCCGCGCGTCGGCGAGCGCATCGTGTGCGTTGCGCGGAGCCGGAGGCAGTTCCGGACGGCCCGCGGCCTCCCAGTGCTGTCGGAGTTCCCGGGTGAAGCGCGGCATCTCCCGCGGCAGCTCGGTCATCGACCCCCACAGCTGACACACCACCACGTGGTCGTACGCGCCGACCCACGCCCACAGTTCGACGCCGTCGCCAGGGGCGGTGAGGAACTCGTAGAGGCTCTCGCGGATCGCTCGGCGACTCCGCCACGCCTTGTCGGCCGGGGACGGCAGCTTGTCGAGGACGTTGGTGCGTACCCAGTCACCCGCCCGCGCCGGATCGAATTCGGTCGAGACGGCGTAGAACTCGCGGCCGTCCTCGCCGACCACCCCGATCGACACCAGCTCGATGGTGGTTCCGTCTTCGATGAACTCGGTGTCGTAGAAGTAGCGCACGACTTCTGATTATCCATGCCGGACAGGAATACTGGCTTTCATGCCCACTGCAAGCGGTCAGACGCAGCCCCGCGACGAGGGCGGAGCGCTCCGGGGTCAACGGCTCGCCGAGCGGCTCACCCGGCGGTCGCCCGGACCAGCCGCGAGGGCGGCGATCGTCGCCGCATTCGCACTCTCGGCCGCCCTGCAGATCCTGGGCGTGCCCTTCACATCCAGTTTCGGCACCCGAACCCGGTTCGACATGGACGTGTACCGCATCGGCGGCCAGATCTGGCATCAGGGCCTGAGTCTGTACGCCGACGGTTCGATGCCCTTCACCGCCGACGGCATCTGGCTGCCGTTCACGTACCCGCCGTTCGCGGCGCTGCTGTTCACCCCGTTGGGTGCGATCCCGCTCGCCGTCGCGAGCATCGGGATCTCACTGGTCACCGCCGCGCTGCTGGTCTACGTCACCAAGCTCTCGCTCGCCGTGCTCGACATCGGCTCGCCCGGCAACCGGTGGTGGCTCGCGATCGCTGCATCGGTCGCGACCATCTGGTTCAACCCGTTCTGGATGACCCTCGGATTCGGTCAGATCAACGTGGTGCTGATGGCGATGATCATGATCGACGTCTTCGTCCTGCACCGCGCCGGGGGCCGCCGCGCACAGGGTGTCCTGATCGGCATCGCGTCGGCGGTCAAACTCACCCCGCTGGTCTTCCTCGGCGTGTTCCTGGTGGCCCGCCGGTTCCGCGCCGTCGCCACCGGACTGGCCGCGTTCGTCGGCGCGGCGGCGATCGGCTGGATCTGGATGCCGGCCGACTCCCGCACGTATTGGACCGACACGCTGTTCCACACCGCCCGGATCGGCCAACCCGAGGGGCGGATCAACCAGAATCTGAACGCCGCGTGGCTCCGCGTGTTCGGTGACGCGGGCAGTGCCGCGGAGGTCGCCTGGATCCTGACCAGCGTCGCGGCCACGGTCCTCGCGCTGGCGGCGGTGCTGGCGGCACGACCCGCCGAGGCGTTCGCGCGCGGACCGATGACCGGCCGCGTCGACGCCCTCGCGATCACGTGCGCCGTGGCCGTGTGGGGACTGCTCGTCTCGCCGACCACCTGGGCCCACCACTGGGTCTGGTGCGTCCCGGCGCTGCTCCTGTGCCTGACGATCGGCTGGCGCGTCGATGAGCGCCGCTACCGTGCCACGTACTTCGGCCTCGCCGGAACCGGGGTCGTGATCTTCGCGGTGGGGCCTTTCCAGCTCCTGCCGCCCATCGAGCACGGCTGGGCTGCATGGCAGCACCTGGTCGGCAACGCCTTCACGCTCTGGGGCGTGGCGCTCCTGGTGGCACTGTGGCGGCTGCCGTACCGTGCCCCCGAGACGACGACGGTGTCCGCCACGGCCGCTTGACGGCCGGCGCGGACACCGTCATGGGGTCCGGAATCGGATCAGGCCGCGTCGCCCGGTTTCGCGGCCGGCGCCGTCGGTGCCGCCGTCTTGGCGCCGCCGTCGGCGTTCTTGAGGCTGGCGGCGTACACGTCGACGTACTGCTGGCCGCCGAGACGCATCAGCGCGTACATGATCTCGTCGGTGACCGCGCGCTCGATGAAGCGGTTGCCTGCCATGCCCTCGTACCGCGAGAAGTCGAGCGGTTCGCCCACTCGGACGACGATGCGGGTCGGCCGCGGCAGCACCGTGCCGGGCGGGTTGATCCGATCGGTCCCGACCATCGCGATCGGGATCACCGGTGTGCCCGTCTCCAGAGCGATCCGTGCGAGCCCGGTCTTTCCCTTGTACAGCCGGCCGTCCGGCGACCGGGTGCCCTCCGGGTACAGGCACAGCAGCCGTCCGTCCTCGAGCACCTTCTTGCCCGCCAGAAGCGCGTCCGCGGCCGCGCTGGCGCCGGACCGGTCGATCGGGATCTGTCCCGAAGTGCTGAAGAACCACTTCTTGAAGCGCCCCTTGAGGCCCTTCTCCGTGAAGTACTCACTCTTGGCGAGGAAGAAGATCCTCCGCGGCACCATGAGCGGCAGGTAGAAGCTGTCGACCACCGCCATGTGGTTGGACGCGATCAACGCGGCACCGTCCTTGGGGATGTTCTCCAGCCCCTCGATCCGCGGACGTCCCATCAAGCGGAGCGCCGGACCCATGAAGATGTATTTGAAAAGGTAGTACCACATGGACGTTGCTGCCCCTCCTGCTCGATTCCCGACCTGCACCGGCGCACCGGCGCCCGAACGCATCGGAAGAAACTCTACTGACTGCCCGCCACCTGCATCGCCAGTCCCTGCCGTGCCACCTCGGCCGCACCGATCGTTCCCGCCGCCTCGCCGAGCTGGGTACCGCGGATCCGGGCCAGCCGGCGGTGCCCGCTACCGGTGACCGCCGCCGCATAGTGCTCGCGCGCGTCGTCGAGGAACAGACTCGACGCGGCACCGACGCCGCCGGCGAGGACGATGAGATCCGGATCGAAGACGTCGGCGATCATGCCGAGACCGTAGCCGAGCCAGCGCGCCATGTCCTCGTACGCGGCCAGTGCCGCGGGGTCGCCGTCCGCCGCGGCCGCCGCCACTCGCCTGCCCGTGAGCGAGCCCGGGTCCGCCTCCGACTCGGCGGCCAGCACGCTGCGCGGATAGTCGTGCGAGGCGAGCAGTTCCAGCACGGTGTCGACCAGTGCCGTCCCGCTGCAGTAGCGCTCCCAGCAACCGCGTTTGCCGCAACTGCACGAGCGGCCGTCCGGAACCACGGTGAGGTGCCCGAACTCCGGCGCCACGCCGAAGCTGCCGCGATAGAGCCGCCCGTCCATGATCATCCCCGCGCCGATCCCGGTGCCGATGGACAGGACGAGCGTGTTGTGTCCACCTGCCGCCGCACCGAAGTGCAGCTCGGCGAGTGCGGCCGAATTGGCGTCGTGCTCGGCGAATACCGGCAACCCCAGCCTGCGCGTCATCGTCTCCGGTACCGGAGCCTCGCGCCAGGCCAGATGCGGGGAGAAGCGCACCGTCCGGCGATCGGGTGTCAGGAAACCCGCGATCGCCAGTCCCACCGCTGCCACCGCCCACCGGTCCCGCAGTTCGGTGACGAGCCGGTGCAGGCAGTGCTCGAGTGACTCGGCGGTCGGCGGGGTGGCCGTGCGAAGCGTGTCGAGTTGGCGACCGCGCGCGTCCACCACCGAAGCTCTCACGCTGGTGCCGCCGATGTCGATGCCGATGGTCAGTTCCGAACCGGGCGACGCCCCGTCGCCTGCGCGCGCGGTCACGTCACCTGCCCATCGGCGTGACGTTGACCGAGATCGTCTCGAACCGCGACGACGTGCCTGCGCGCTCGGACCGATCCGAGCGCAGCATGTCGGCGACGGCCTCGAGCACCGCGATCAGTGCGGCGAGGATGCGGGCGAGCAGGTCGCCGAGTTCCCGGACCATCGTGCCGACGTCTCCGAGCAGCTCCGGAATGCCCGATCCCGCAACCCCGGAACCCGGGACTCGCGACCCGGATGTGCCGGCGATCAGACCGGCGAGCTGGTCGATCTGATTCGCGAAACCGAGCAGCAACGCCTGCACGGAGTCGCCGGCGTCGGCGGCTCCGGAACCGGTGGCGTCGTGGTCGTCGGTCATCGTGGGTGGAGTCCTCGGTGGTCGGGCCGACATCGGTGGTCGGGCAAACGGGGGTCGGGCAGCAAGCGGGGGTCGGGCAGCAAGCGGGGGTCGGACGGCACGTGGGTGCGCATCGCGGACACCTGACGCTACCGGGCGCGGCGGCCGATCCCCAGCGCCGGGCACCGGAGTGGTGACAGACCGCACATCCCACCCGGTCGATGCCCTCGCTCACAACGACGAGTGTACGTTCACCGGCTTCTCGTCGTGCCCGTCGCCGGGATCGTTCGTCCGGTCATCCGTCCCCGTCCGGAGTGGTTCGGGTGCGCCGCTGCGGCCAGACGGCCGGGTCCGGGCGGAAGCGCAGAACCAGCCGTCCCGCATGCCAGTCGGCCCCCGTCACCAGGCACCGCCGCAGCACCGAGGGCAGCCGGACCGGGAAACGGAAACCCGACACCGTCACCAGCAGATCGTCGCCCGACCTGCCCAGCGCCAGCCGGTCGGGGTCGGGTAGCCCTTGGTCCCACGCCAGTTCGAAGACGCTGTCCAGGCCCTCCCCGGAGACGTGCGCGACGGTCAGCGCGCCCGACCCGCGCGGCCGCCCGCCCGGTGTCGGCAGATCGACCACCACCCGGCGGATCCGGGACAGCCGGTCGACCGCCTCCGGCGCGGCGGCCACGGCCGTCACCTGCACCGTGTCGTCGCCGCCGAGCACCGCCCGCGCGGTATCGATCGCGCAGACCTGTGCCGCGCCGCCCGCGCCCTCATTGACCAGCACCGATCGCAACGGCAGCGCCATCAGGTCGCTGATCGCGATCTGGTCTGCGAGCGCACGCGCTCCGCGGTCCCCCGCGTCGACCACCACGTGGACCGCCACCCCGTGCGGATCGGTGAACAGATCCGCCAGATCCTGGCAGTCGCGGTCGATGCCCTCCACCGCCGCGGACAACTGCGCCACCGCGGGCTTCTCCGCCGCCTCGGCGAGCCGCGCGTGCCGCGGCCACAGCCGTTCGAGTGCCGCGGACAGCACCGTCGGCGACCGCAACAGGGCGAACGGATCACCGCAGCCGGACAGGTCTACGACGATGCGTCGCCACCGTCCAGCGGTCGCGGCTTCGCGAATCCGCCTGAGCAGCAGGAACTCCTGTACGCCGGGCAGCGCCGACAGCTCGCCCGGCGCCATCGACGCCACCGAACCGACTATCGGCAGGAGCGCCTTGCCCGAGCTCACCGCCGTGAGCGCGCCGGTGAACTCGCTCCACGCCTGCTCCAGCACGGACAACGGGTCGAGTTGCAGAAGGTCGACGTCGGCGGTCACCGCGACGGGTTCCCCGGGGAGCCGAAGAACGCCGAGACGTTCCGGCAGATACGACCGCGAGTCGAGAGAGACGAGCAGTGTGCCCCGCTCGGCGCCCAGCCGCACGCCCGCGGGCGGGTGCGTGGTGTGCCGCAGTGCCGCGGCCGCGGCGACGACGGAGACGCCCGAGCCACCCGGCCCGAGCACCAGATCGATGGGCGCTAGATCGATCAGCCTTCGACCCTCTTCTTCAGGTCGCCGAGCGCGGCCTCGGTGATCGCCTTCTCCGCGCGTCGCTTCAACTGGCTGATCATCGGGATGTGAAGGTCCACCATGAGAGCGTAGGTCACCTTGGTCGAACCCGGAACCTGCTGCGCCAGACGGTAACTGCCCTCCTGAGCGCGCTGCAGCTCACTCGAGACGAGCGTCCAGCAGACACCGTCGCCGTCCTCGTCCCACGTGTATCGGAGTTCGTAGGTGTCGGCGAGGACTCCCGCGTCGAGGACGAATCGCACCCGAACGCCCCGTCCGTCCTCGTCCCGTTCCAGAACGGTCACCTCGCGGGCCGCGGTGACCCACTGCGGATAGTTGTCGAAGTCGGCGATCACTGCCATCACGTCCGCCACGTCGGCGTTGATGACGATCGACTGCTCGGTGTGGTCGGCCATCGCTACGCCCCCGCGACGGCAGACGCCGCGGGCGCCCCGGCCTCGCGGTCACCCTCGAGCAGCGCCTTGACATGGAAGGACATCTCCTTGCCCGCGATGCGCCTGCGGCGGTTCAGCTCCGCGACCGCGTCCATCCGCTCGCGCGCCCCGTCCGGCAGTGGGCGCGACGGCTCGGCGTGCAGGTAGTAGTGCAGGATGAAACCGTCCATGCACGGCTCGCACCAGATCTCCATGGTGCCCTCGACCGGTCCGGCCACCGTCCACCGCACGCCCTGGTCTCCGCGGTCCTCGACCACGGTCAGCCGTAGGTCCGGCCACCACTGCCGCCAGCGCGCCCGATCGCCCACCACCGCACCGGCGAGCGACGGCGCCGCAGCGACGAAGACCTCGTCGGCAACCTGAATGCTCGTCACCGTCCTAGCTTCACACACCCGGCCCCGTGGGTGAAACCCGACTCGTGCGTAACCGGCACTCCGAGTGGGTCTAAGATCACTCAGAGATTCAGGTCGTTCTGAGAAATTTCCGTTCCGGAAGGTGTATTTCATGGCCGAGTGCCGCGTGCCCGCGAAGTTTCAGATCCCCGAGGAGCGGAACGCGTCCGACGTGCTCTTCGACATCGTCGAGAAGCAGAGCGGCAAGACCGTGTTCCGTCGTCAGTCCGGCTCGCAGTGGCTCCCGGTCACCGCGGCCGAGGCCGGAGCGCAGGTCACGGCGATCGCCAAAGGATTGATCGCCTCGGGCATCGAACCGGGCGACCGCGTCGCGTTGGTCTCGGCCACGCGCCTGGAATGGACTCTCCTGGACTTCGCCATCTGGTCGGCCGGCGCGATCACCGTCCCGGTCTACGACTCCTCCTCCGGTCCCCAGATCGATTGGATCATGCGCGATTCCGGCGCTACGGCGATCATCGCCGAGACCGCCGGGCACCGCGCCGTCATCGACACGGTGGAATCGGTGGACGACTCGGTCCAGGTGTTCCAGATCGACGTCGCCGACGGCCCGGGAGTCGTCGAACTCCTCACCGAGCGCGGCAAGGATGTGGCAGACGAGGAGGTCCACGCGCGTCGTCGGACGCTCAAGGCCTCCAGTCCGGCCACCCTCATCTACACCTCGGGGACCACGGGCCGCCCCAAGGGCTGCATGCTGACCCACTCCAACCTGCTCGGCGAGATCGCCGGCGTGATGGAGACCCCGCTGAATGCTCTGCTCGGCGACGGCAAGCGCCTGCTGCTGTTCCTGCCGATGGCACACGTACTCGCCCGCGCGATCAACCTGGTCGCGCTCGAGGCGGGCATGGAGGTCGGGTACACCAGCGACATCCCCAATCTGCTGCCGACTTTCTCCGTCTTCAAGCCGTCGCTGATCCTGTCGGTCCCCCGCGTCTTCGAGAAGGTGTTCAACTCGGCACGCCAGAGTGCGCACGACGGCGGGAAGGGCAAGATCTTCGATCTCGCGGCCGACGTCGCCGTGCAGTATTCGACGGCCGCCCAGAACGGTGACGTGGGCCTGCTGCTGCGCGCGAAGCACGCGGTGTTCGACAAGCTGGTGTACGCCAAGCTGCGCGCCGCGCTCGGCGGGGTCTGCGAACTCGCGATCTCCGGCGGCGCACCCCTCGGTTCGCGCCTCGGACACTTCTTCAGCGGCGTCGGCATCCCCGTCTACGAGGGCTACGGCCTCACCGAGACCACCGCCGCGATCACGGTGAACACCCCCGGCCAGGTGAAGGTCGGCACCGTCGGCCGGCCCATCCCGGGCAACGCCGTCCGGATCGCCGACGACGGCGAGATCCTGCTCTCCGGCGAGGTGGTCTTCACCGGCTATTGGCGCAACGACGAGGCCACCGCTACCGCGATCACCGACGGCTGGTTCCACACCGGCGACATCGGAGCGCTCGACCAGGACGGCTACCTGAGCATCACCGGCCGCAAGAAGGAGATCATCGTCACCGCCGGCGGCAAGAACGTCTCGCCCGCGCCTATGGAGGACATCATCCGCGCGAGCGCACTGGTGTCGCAGGCCGTGGTGGTCGGCGATCAGAAACCGTTCATCGGCGCACTCATCACGATCGATCTCGAGGCCTTCCCGGCGTGGAAGGAGCGCCACGGCAAGTCCGCCGACCTCAGCGTCGCCGATCTGGCGCAGGACCCCGACCTGCTGGCCGAGGTCCAGGAGGCCGTCGACGCCGCCAACGAGACCGTCTCCCACGCCGAGACCATCAAGAAGTTCCGCATCCTCCCGACCGACTTCAGCGAGGACTCGGGCGAACTGACCCCCACGCTGAAGGTGAAGCGCAACGTGGTGGCCGACAAGTGGGCCGAGGAGATCGCGGCGATCTACCGCAAGTAGCCGCCGGTGCGTGCCTGCGGGCACCGAGACGCGGTATGACGATCCCCGCGAACCCCTTCCGACGGGGTTCGCGGGGATCGTCAGTTCAAGCGCGTGGGGCGGCGTGGTCGGCCGGACCGGACGGCGCTCGTCACAGCAGCCGCATGAGGCGCGCGGCCTGCATCTTCCACTGCCAGTTCTCCACTGCCCATTCGCGTCCGGCCTCCCCCATCGCCGCAGCGAGCCGCGGTGAGGAGAGGATCTCGACGATCGCCCCGGCGACGGCGGCCCGGTCACGGCCGTCGACGACGGTGCCCGTCAGGCTCTCGCGCACCGTCTCGGGCGCCCCGCCCGAGTCGCCCGCCACCACCGGCACACCGCTGGCCGAGGCCTCGAGAAAGACGATGCCGAGGCCTTCCACGTCGAGGCCGCCGCCCCGGGTGCGGGTCGGCATGGCGAATACGTCGGCCATCGCGTGGTGCATCGGCAGTTCCGCGGCGGGGACGCCGCCGGTGAAGGTCACCGAATCCATCACGCCGTTCTCCTCGGCGAGCCGGTGCAGCGCATCGGCGTAGGGACCGCCGCCGACGATCATCAGCCGCGCGTCGGGAATTGCGTCACGGATCGCGGGCCACGCCCTGATCAGCATGTCCTGGCCCTTGCGCGGCACGAGCCGCGACAGGCAGAGCACTGTGGGTGCGTCGCCCAGTCCGTAGCGCTCCCGCAGCACGCGCCGCGCCGTGGAGTCCGGCGCGAACCGGTCGACGTCCACTCCGCAGGAGACGTACTCGAGCGATGCCCGCGGGCCGAAGGCCGCCGCGAACCGGCCGCGGGTGTAGCGGCTGACGTAGGTGATCGCGTCGGTGTGGTCGCCGATGTACCGGAGTACCTGGCGGGCGCCGGGCAGCATCGACCACCCGACCTCGTGACCGTGTGTGCTCGCGACGATCCGCCGAGCCCCGGCCTTCCGGAGCTTGGGCCCGAGGACCGCGAGCGGAGCCGCCGCGCCAAACCAGACTGTGTGAACATCGTTGTCGCGCACGAGATTCGCGGCCCTTCGCAGCACTCCGGGAGTCGGCAGCATCAGGCTCGTGGGATGGCGGACGATCCGGTACGGAGCCGCGCAGTCGTACTCCTCGCAGCCCCGCCACGTCGGCGCGTAGACGATGACGTCCTCCGGCGGGAGGAAGGCGATCAGGTTCTCCAGGTACGACTGGATGCCGCCCGGCCGAGGCGGGAAGTCGTTGGTGACAAGCAGCGTTCGTCTCACCGGCGCACCTGGGTGCGCAGCCACGCCCGCCAGTCGGCGACCACCGTCGACTTGTCGGCACCCAGCGCGTCCTTCATCGCGTCGTCGGTGGTGGAGGTGTCTCCGCCCTTGCCGACACCGATGTACATCTTCTTGAGCTTCTCCTCGCCGAACTTCTGGCCGACGAAGGCCGCGAACGACCACGCCTCCTGATAGGCGATCCGGGCCGCGTCCGAGTCGACGGAGAACGACCCGTCCGAGGGCAGCGCCTTCGGAACGTCGCCAGCGGCCACGGCAGCGGCCAATTCCGGTGCGGCGTCGACGAAGTCCCGGTAAGTGCCCTTGCGGCCCACGTACTCCGGAACGCCCTCGGTGAGCCACAGCGGCGCGTTCTCGGCGGTGTTGAGCCGCGAGGCGACGTGCGTGAGCTCATGGCGGATCACGACGGCGAGCGCCGGCTTCGACAGGGCACGGGCGGCGGGCGTGAGCACGATCCGCTGTCCCACCACCTGCTGATTCTGACGATCGATCATGGTGTACACGGTGGCGGCCGCGGCAGCTGAGGTGTCGACCGGAACGGTCCTCGTGAGTCCGGAGAACTGAGCGCCGTCGGCGGTGGAGATCACCGCGATCCGCCGAACCCAGTCGTCGCCCCAGAACTTCGATACCTCATCCACCGCAGCGGGCAGGATTTCGGCGACCTGAGCCGCGGTCTTCTCCGCGCCCCGGTAGCACAGAACCGTCGAGGTCCCCCCGGAGGTGCGCACGTCGTTCGCCGACAGCCCCGGAAACGCCCACGGTCCCACCTCGGGTGCCTTCGGATTCTCGCGTGAAGCCTGCGACGGGTCGGGCGCCAGGCCACCGTCGCCGACGACTTTCCAGTCGTCGCCGTATCGCGCGAAGGTCAGGCTCTGGTGGAGGGTCACCGTCGGTTCGTCGAGTCCAGGCGACGACGCGCCACCCAGCGCGTAGTCGAGATCGACGGGCGTCACCCAACTGTCGGAGGCGCCGGCCGCCTCGAGCTTCGCCTCGAAATCCGGTTCGAGAAGGTGCTCCGGACCGGTCTGAGGCGCCACTCGATAGCGGAATTCCTTGAGTTTGAGCGGCTTTCCCACCGGCGCCGATGCGAAATCGGCAGCCACGGCGTCGAGCCGATGCCGGAACTCGACGGTGGCGGCCGGATCGATGAGTTCGGACAGACCTCTGCGGTCGCCGTTGCGCAGCGTCGACGACAGTTGGTCGAGCAGGGCGGTGACGCCGTCGTAGCGCTGCTGTTCGAACGGGTTCAGCGGCGTCGTCGCGACCGTCGGAGACGAAGAGGCCGATGGGTGATCGGCAACGGAGCCACAGGCGGTGAGCGACGCGGCAGTCACGGCCGCCAAGACAGTGGCCGCGATCGCGGCACGCTGGGGGCGCACTCAGTACCGTCGCGCGGAGTTGTACGGGCCGGCCTTGTCGATCGGCACCACCGCGACCGGCACACCGAAGGTCGATGCGTGCACCACGTAACCGTCGCCCACATACATCCCGACGTGCGTGGCATCCGGGTAGTAGATGATCAGATCTCCCGGCTCGAGGTCGTTGCGATCGACCGGGGTGCCGCCTGCGAGCTGAGCCTCACTGGTCCGCGGAATCGAACGTCCGGCCTGCTTATAGGCCCACAGCATCAGGCCGGAGCAATCGAACTGGTTCGGCCCGGTGGCGCCCCAGACGTACGGATCACCGATACGCGAGATCGCGGCCTGGACGGCCACGAGTTCCGGAGAGGTCCCCTTCGGCACGGCCCGGGGGTCGAAGTTGTACTTCGGCCCGCGCAGCGCGGCGAGCTGCTTGCCGGTCATCGACTGGTAGATGGCGCGGATCTGAACGGCTTCGATCTGCAGATTCGCCTGCTTGGCCTGCAGTTCACCGCGCTGCTTCTCCGAGGCGGCAATGGCCTGGGTCGCGGCTGCGGCGGTCTTCTCGGCCTCCGATTTGGCGGCCTTGGCCTCGCGTGCGGTCTTCACCACCGACCGCAGGTCGGCAGCCGACTGGCGGGACATCACTTCCAGACCCGACATGTTGTCGAGGAGATTCTGGGGCGAATCGCTCACCAGCATCGCGTAGAGGCGGTTGATGCGAGCTCCGCGGTAGCTGACGCGCGCGAGGGCGTCCACCTTCTTCTGGGCCGCGTCCATCTGGCCCTGCATCGCGGTGAGCTGATGGGCCGCCTTGTCGGCCTTGCGTCGTTCGACGGCGACGATGCGGCGCTGCTTGTCGTACTCGACCTGCGCGGCGTTCATCGCCTCGGAGGTCTTCTCGGCGTTCACCGAGAGCGAGCGGTACTTCGAGAGCAGTTGGTCGGGGGTGCGCGCCGGGTCGGCTGACACGGGGGCCCCGACCATGATCGTCGACGCGGACACGGCTGCCAGCCCGAAGGCGGCCGCCCGTCTGAGCGTCCGGGACGTTCGACTCTTCAACACCACTCGCACTCGATCCTTCATACCCGTGAGGGCGGGCCGGCGCACATCACGCCGTCCCGCCCTTCACCGAAGTTCAAACGGCAGTCGCTGCTCAGTAGCGGCGAATACCCGTCAGGTTCCACGCGTTCACCTTGTCGCGCTTCACCGGAACGCCCTCGGTGGACGAGTGGACGAAGATTCCATTGCCGGCGTAGATGCCTGCGTGGCCGCCGCCGTTGAAGATCAGGATGTCGCCGGGCTGGGCCTGTGCCAGCGATGCGACGGGGGTGCCGCCGCCGAGCTGACCGTAGCTGTCGCGCGGGATGATCTTCCCGGCCTGCTTGTAGGCCCACGAGGTCAGACCCGAGCAGTCGAAGGCGTTGGGGCCGGCCGCACCGTAGACGTACGGCGCGCCGATCTTGGACTCCGCGTAGCGCAGCGCCTTCTTGGCGCGCACCTGCTGCGGGGTGCCGATGTCCAGGCTCGGGGCCTGCGGGGCCTTCGGCACCAGGTTCTGCGGCAGTCCCGGAACGTCGAAGGTGCCGACGTTCGGAACGGTCACCGGAGTGGCATGTGCGGGAGCTGCGGCGAACGCCAGCGATCCGCCGATGGCGATCGAGCCGGCGAGCACTGCGGACTTGGCGGCCTTACGGCCGGCACTGGTCTGCTCCAAACTATGTTTGCCCACGAAAACACGTACTCCTTGTTGTTCTCCCTTATCGCCGACCGGGTTAGCTGTCGGGTTCGGGCCGGAAGAGATGGACCCTACGCAGGCAGAAAGAAGCCCGAAGCTTCAATCCTTGTGCGATTCACCCCAATCCGCACGCACGATTCGCATCGGTCGCACGGAGGAAGTGGTTCCCCGGTTCGCCCCCGTTGGTGAGGGCGATTAGGCGATGACCCACCGGGCACCCGGACTGCTCCGGGACATCCCTGACTGGAAGGTCTCGGAAAGATTACGAAACCCTGACAGCGATGTCCACCGGCCCGCCGTAGGCGCGCCGTCCGCTACCGGCTCACACGGCGCGGAGGCCACCCGGCCACGACTCCCGGAAAGTGTCATCACCTGCGACGACACCCCGTTTGGCCGCACCCGCGACCTCAGGGGAGATCAATTCTGTGTCAGCGAACACATCGATCGCGTCGGCGAGTTCGGCACCGGCGGGGTCAGTGTTCTCCATGACCCCATAACCGCTGGTGGGCGGACCGAAGAAGACCTGCATCATGCAGTCGCCGCAGGCTCGCGCTCGCATCGGACACCGCGCACAGTCAATTTTCATGTGATCTGCCTCTCATCATCTCGGTGGAGACGGCGAAACCGGGCAATCACGTTGTCCGCGACCCGAAGACGTCTCGTCGCCGTCGACCTCGGGTGGAGACTACGACGCCCCTACGACATCTCCGTCCGCCGAAGCGCGTCGGGCCGGGGCTGTCAGAGCCCCGCCGTACGGTTCGGCCATGACCGTCGAACAGCTGTCGTTCGCCGACCTTCCCGAGGCCGACGAGTTCACCTCCGCTCCGTTGCGGGAGACCACCTTCGTGGTGGTCGACCTCGAGACCACGGGCGGGAGTCCGGAGAACGACCGCATCACGGAGATCGGTGCGGTCAAGATCCGTGGAGGCGAAGTGCTCGGCGAGTTCGCGACGCTGGTCGACCCCGGGCGCGCGATCCCGCCGCAGATCGTCGCCCTCACCGGAATCACCACCGCCATGCTCTACGACGCGCCAGCCGTCGAGGCGGTGCTGCCGTCCTTCGTCGAGTTCGCCCGCGGGTGCGTCCTGGTGGCGCACAACGCCCGCTTCGACATGGGGTTCCTGCGGAGGAGCGCTGCCCGAGCGGGCCTGCCGTGGCCGTTCTCCGCGTCCCTGTGCACTGTGGTGATGGCCCGACGGATTCTGAGCAGGCAGGAGGCGCCGAGCGTCAAACTCTCCGCGCTGGCCGATCTGTTCGACGTCTCGGTCCGGCCGACCCACCGTGCGCTGGACGACGCCCGTGCCACGGTCGACGTCTTCCATCGACTTCTGGAGCGCGTCGGCGACCAGGGGGTGCGAACGGTGGGCGATCTGACCACGTATCTGCCCCGGGCGACGCCGGCGATGCGCGCCAAACGCACGATGGCGTCCGGGCTCCCCCATCGGCCGGGCGTCTACCTCTTCCGCGGTCCGTCGGAGGAGGTCCTATATATAGGTACCGCCGTCGACCTCCACCGTCGCGTCTCCGGGTACTTCAACGGAAGCGACACCCGCACCCGGATCGCCGAGATGGTCTCACTCGCGACCCGCGTCGATCACGTCGAGTGCGCTCACGCGCTGGAGGCCGGGGTCGCCGAACTGCGACTTCTCGGGGTCCACAAGCCGTCCTACAATCGCCGCTCCCGCAATCCGCAGCGGGGCTGGTGGATCACCCTGACCGCCGAGCGCTTCCCGCGCCTCAAGGTGTCGCGCACGCCGGGGACCGAATCGCTCGGGCCGGTGACGAGCCGGGCGGTCGCGCTGGAGGTGGCGGACGTCCTCTCCGGGGCGGCGGGGCTGCGGACGTGCGGCGCCGACCTGAAGAAGGCGAGCCACCACTGGTGTGAGGGGCCGACGGAGGCGGGACGACTGCCGGATCCGCTCGTCGCGACGCTGCCGGGAACGTGCCGCGCCGCCAGTGACCGCCCGCAGACGCTGCCGGACTACCTCTGCCGAGTCGAGGCCGTACGCGACCTGATCTCGGGACGGTCCGACTCGCTTCTCGCGGTTCTGCGCGAACGCGTCGAGTACCTGGCCCAGCAGCGCCGGTTCGAGTCGGCGGCCCGGGCGCGCGACCGACTGTCGGCGACCATCGAGACCCTCGCCCGGACGCAGCGGCTCGCGGCGGTGGCGCAGCGGCCGGAGGTCGTGGGCGCACGGCCCGACGGTGCCGGCGGCTGGGAGCTGAGCGTCGTCAGATACGGGCGCCTGGCCGGCTCCGCGCACGCGGCTCGCGGCGTGGCCCCGATGGCGGTCGTCGAACGACTCAGAGCCGCGTCCACGACCGTGTTGCCCCCTGCCGACGACAGCGGACCGCTCGCCGGTGCGCCTGCCGAGGAGACGGCGCTGATCGAGCGATGGCTGTACGAGTCCGGTACGCGGTTGGTCGACGTGAGCGACCAGCTCTCACTGCCGATCGGCGCAGCCGAGCGCTGGCGCGACTTCGCACGCATCGCGCGATCGGCGCGCGAGGCGACGAGTCGCTAACGGCCTGGCGGCAAGCCACTAGAGTCGAGCCCATGATCACCGCCATCGTTCTCATCGGAGCCGACATCCATCAGATCCCCGAGACGGCCCAGGCCGTCGCCGAGATCCCGGGCGTCACCGAGGTGTACTCGTGCGCCGGCGACGTGGACCTGATCGCCAAGGTCCGGGTGCGCAATCACGAGGAGATCGCCTCGGTGGTGACCGGCGCCATCAACCGTCTTCCCGGTGTCCGCACGAGTGCCACGCACATCGCGTTCCGCAGTTACGCCAGCGCCGAGGTGGAGGGCGGGTTCTCGATCGGCGAGGCGTGACGCGCCCCGATGTCCCGTCCGACCGAGGCGTCCTGCGCCCCGAGTCGCTTCCCGAGTTCCATCGACTTCCCGCCATCGGCGCGACGGCCGACCTGGTCCGGTGGTTCTGGATCTGCCGCTGGCAGCTGCCGACCGGCCGTGTCAGCCGCCAGGAGGTCATCGGCTTCGGCGCCCTGAATCTGGTGGTTCAGCACGATCACGTCGTGGTGGCCGGTGCGACCACCCGGATCAGTCATCGGGACCTGGCAGGAACAGGATGCGCCGTGGGAGCACTCCTGCGGCCCGCGGCCGCAGGAGCACTCCCCATCCGTCCCGCCGAACATCTCGACACCGTCACCGTGGTGTCCGCACCGGACCTGCACGCCGCGGTGAGCACCGAGATGACCACTGGAATGGGCTCCCCGCCCGACCCCGCGGCCGCTGCCGAGACGGTGGGACGTTGGCTGCGGGCTCGCGCGTCGCTCACCGACGAGGCGCTGCTCGCGAACCGCGCGGTGACCGCGCTCGAGTCCGACCCCGCTCTGATCCGGGTCGATCAATCGGCCGAACTCTTCGGGATCAGCGAACGGACCCTGCAGCGCCTCACCGCCAAGTACGTCGGCCTGTCACCGGCGGCGTTGATCCGCCGCCGTCGACTGCAGGAGGCGGCGCACCGCGTCCGGACACGGCCGGACGAATCCCTCGCCGAGATCGCCGCCGAGCTCGGCTACACCGATCACGCCCATATGACACGCGACTTCGCCTCGGTGCTCGGGTTCACCCCGAGCCGCTACCGCGCGGGAGGGTGAGATCAGCCGTGCTCGGCGGCGAGGCGGTTGCTGACCTGCGCCCAGCGCGACAGCAGGTCCGCCGCCCCGCCCGAGTCGATCACCGCCTCGACCCTCGCGAGAGCATCGCGCATCGCCGCGATGAACTCCTCCTGAGTGAACATCTCGTCCTGTTCGAAGGCGACCACAGCGGCCGCGGCGTTGAGGACCACCGCGTCACGCACCGCACCGCGGGCACCGGCGAACATCTCACGGGCGATCTGCGCGTTGACCGAAGCGTCTCCGCCCTGCAGGGCTGACAGCTCGACGAGATCGATTCCGAGATCTCGGGGATCGAGGGTCAGTTCGCGGGAACGGCCGCCGATGATCTGCCACACGGTGGAGGTGGTGGTGGTCGTCAACTCGTCGAGACCGTCGTCGCCTCGAACCAGAAGCACCCGGTTGCCGCGCTCTGCGAAGGCCTGCGCCAGCACCGGCGCGAGGTCGGAGAAGGCGCAGCCGATGAGTCCGGCTTCCGGCGACGCCGGATTCGTCAGCGGCCCGAGCACGTTGAAGACCGTCGGAATGCCGATCTGGCTGCGCGGCGGTCCTGTGAAGCGGAAGGCCGGATGAAAGACCGGCGCGAAGCAGAAGCCGATACCGAGTTCCTCGACGCACTGCTGGACCGCGGCGGGCGGCAGCGTGATCGCGACGCCGAGCGCCTCGAGCACGTCGGCTCCGCCGCTCTTCGACGAGGCCGCACGGTTCCCGTGCTTCACCACTGGAACACCGAGAGCGGCCACGACCACCGATGTCATCGTGGAGATGTTGACGGTGTGGGAGCGGTCGCCCCCGGTCCCGACGATGTCGACCGCCGACCCCGACACCTCGATGCGGTTCGCGAGTGCGAGCATCGCCTCCGACAGCCCTCGCAACTCCGACGACGAGGCGCCCTTCATTTTGACGCCGACACCGAACGCGGCGATCTGTGCGCCGGTCGCCGCGTCGGACATGATCTCGCGCATCGCCCACGCCGCCTCGTCCACCGTCAGATCGACCCGATCGGTCACTTTGCCGAGTACATACGGCCAGGTGTAAGCGTTCTCGGCGGCAGTCACGTCGTCAGCAGTCACGCGAACCACCCTAACGGCAGCCTCCCGGACGCGTCAGCGGAGTATCCGCCGCAGTTCAGCGACGGGGCGCACCGGCTTCCCCGGCACCCGCCGGCCGCAGCACCGCCCAACCGACGACGGCCCCCTCCGCGCGCGAGACCATGCTCGCGATGCGGGCCCGCTCCCGAGAGAGCGCCACCGCATCCACCGGCATCACCCGAGCAAGCGCGAGGGTCGTCAGCGCGTCGTCCGCTGCGTCGGGCCCCGCAGCCACCACACGCTCATCCACCGGACTCTCGTCGACCGCGTAACCGTCCGCACCGACACGCTCGAGGACCCCGCCGACCGCCGAGGCGGGCAGTCGCACCACATGCCGCAGAACCACCGCCTCGGTCGAGGCGAACCCCGCCTGCGCCAATGCCACCGAACTCGCGACCGTCTCGTCGGTGCCGGAGACGACCACCCGCAGATCCGGATCGCCCACCACGGGCTCGGGTGCGCGCGCGGCGTCACTGCGCCAGGGCAGCTTCCACGAGACCATCACGCCACCTCACGCCATATCGTCATGGCGTCCACCGTAAACCCTCATCCTGGTCTCAGGACACGCCGGTAGACTCGTCGTCATCGGCTCTACCTGCGGAAAGCAGGCGACTTCGAGCAATTTTCCGACCCGGGTGGTCAACGGTTACTACGAACCGTCATACTTCTCTTGTGACTAGCGCTGTGGGTAACTCAGAAACCGCCATCACCTCACGCGTGCACTCGCTGAACCGTCCGAACATGGTCAGCGTCGGCACCATCGTGTGGCTGTCGAGCGAATTGATGTTCTTCGCTGGCCTCTTCGCGATGTATTTCGTCGCTCGGGCCAATGCATCGGACGGCTGGCCGCAGCCCCCGACACATCTGAACCTCTGGCTCGCCGTGCCGGTGACCACGGTTCTGATTCTCAGTTCGTTCACCTGCCAGGCAGGTGTCTTCGCCGCCGAGCGCGGCGACGTGTACGGCCTTCGTCGCTGGTACACGCTGACCCTGCTGATGGGCACCTTCTTCGTGTGCGGCCAGGCCTACGAGTACTACTCGCTCATCAACGAGGGCACCACGCTCTCGTCGAGCGCATACGGGTCGGTCTTCTACATGGCGACCGGTTTCCACGGCATGCACGTCATCGGCGGTCTCCTCGCTTTCGTCTTCCTCCTCATCCGCACACGCCTGTCGAAGTTCACTCCGGCGCAGGCGACAGCTGCGATCGTCGTCTCGTACTACTGGCACTTCGTCGACGTGGTGTGGATCGCGCTGTTCGTCGTCATTTACTTCATCCGGTAGCCCCCGGCGGCCGAAGAACCGGCCGGCCCGCCGGACCGGTTCACATACATTCAGTCCAAACCGCTTAGTAGAGAGTCACAGATGAGATCATCTCCACCGAGTTCGCCGGAAGACCGCGACCCGTCCGATGAAAACAACGACGCCGCGCGCGCTAAGCGGCGTCGCAAGCTCCGTCGCCGAGCCAGCGGCACCATCTTCCTTCTGCTTGGCCTGATCGCCACCGGCATCATCGCCGCATTGATCTCGCCCAAGCCGCAGGTCGCGACCGCCGACGACAAGAGCGCGAGCTCCGTCGCCGCAGGCAAGCAGCTGTACGACACCTCCTGCATCACCTGCCACGGCGCCAACCTCGAGGGCGTCCGGGACCGCGGTCCGTCGCTCATCGGCGTCGGTGACGCCGCGGTGTACTTCCAGGTCTCCAGCGGCCGCATGCCGGCCTCGCGCAACGAGGCTCAGGCGCAGCGCAAGCCCGCCAAGTTCACTGAGGCTCAGATCGACCAGCTCGGCGCCTACATCCAGGCGATGGGCGGCGGTCCGTCGGTCATGTACGAGAAGGACGCCGACGGCAACATCAAGTACAAGGACGGCTTCCCCGTCCTCGCGATGGACTCGCTGCGCGGCACCGACATCGGCCGCGGTTCGGAGCTGTTCCGTCTCAACTGCGCCTCCTGCCACAACTTCACCGGTCGTGGCGGCGCTCTCTCGGGCGGTAAGTTCGCTCCCCCGCTGACGGACGTCAACCCGCAGCAGCTCTACACCGCGATGCTCACCGGACCGCAGAACATGCCCAAGTTCTCGAACCGTCAGCTGTCGGTGGACGAGAAGAAGAACATCATCGGCTACGTCCGTTACGTGGACACCGCCAACCCCAGCGGCGGTTACGGACTGGGCGGTTTCGGTCCGGTCTCTGAGGGCATCGTCATGTGGGTTGTCGGCGTGACGGCGGTCGTCGCCGGCGCAATGTGGATTGGATCACGAAATTGAGCGACACGAGTAAGGACGTCCCGTCCGACGACGAGCTCGCCGCAATGTCTCGCGACGAGAAGGTCCGTCTCGGTACCAACCTCGACGGAGTGGAGATCATCCACCGCGCCGAGCGTTTCCCCGAGCCGGGCACGAAGGCCGAGAAGCGCGCCGAGTTCGCTGTCGCGATCTGGTTCGTGCTGGCAGGCCTCTTCGCCATCGCCGGCTTCGCGCTGTTCATCTGGAATGAATGGCAGTTCCGCATGCCGGACGAGTCGGGCTACTGGGCTTACACCCTGTACACGCCTCTGCTCGGCGTTACCTTCGGTCTCTCGATCCTGTCGTTCGGATTCGGCGTCGTTCAGCTGACCAAGCGGTTCATCCCGGCCGAGATCTCGGTGCAGGATCGTCACGACGGAGGTTCGGCGGACGTCGACAAGCAGACCATCGTCGCTGAACTCGACGACACGCTGGAGACCTCCACCCTCCCCCGCCGCAAGATGATCATCGGTTCGGCGGTCTTCGGCCTCGGCGCATTGTCGGTGGCCGGCGGCGTCGCCGCGATCGGCGGCTTCATCAAGAACCCGTGGGCCAAGGGCGACGACGCTCCCCTGTGGCACACCGGTTGGTCGCCGATCTACAATGAGACCAAGGGCGAGACCGTCTTCCTGCGCCGCGACACCGGCAACCCGTACCAGGTGGCCCTGGTCCGACCGGAGGACCTCGACGCCGGCGCCATGGAGACCGTCTTCCCGTGGCGCGTCTCCGACGGCTACGGCGAGACCGAGGAGTCCCGCCACAAGCTGCTCGAGGGTCTTCGCGCGGTCCGCAACCCCGTCATGCTGATCCGCCTGCGTCCGGCCGACGCCGAGCGCGTCATCAAGCGCAAGGGCCAGGAGAGCTTCAACTACGGCGACTACTACGCCTACACGAAGGTCTGCAGTCACCTGGGTTGCCCGACCTCGCTGTACGAGCAGCAGACCAACCGGATCCTCTGCCCGTGCCACCAGTCGCAGTTCAACGCCCTCGAGTACGGCAAGGCGGTCTTCGGACCGGCCGCACGTGCGCTGGCGCAGCTGCCCATCAGTGTTAACAACCAGGGCTACATGGTCGCCAACGGCGACTTCATCGAGCCCGTCGGACCGGCATTCTGGGAGCGTAAGTCATGACGATCGCTGACCGCCTCGCCACGCAGGCAGAAGAGGTCGACTCGCGGTACCACCTCGCGGCCGGTATGCGTCGACAGATCAACAAGGTCTTCCCCACCCACTGGTCGTTCCTGCTGGGCGAGATCGCGCTGTACAGCTTCATCATCCTGTTGCTGTCCGGTACGTACCTGACTCTGTTCTTCGACCCGTCGATGGCTCACGTCATCTACGACGGCGCCTACCAGCCGCTCAACGGCGTCACCATGAGTCGCGCGTACGAGACCACGCTGAACCTCTCCTTCGAGGTCCGCGGCGGACTCTTCGTTCGCCAGATCCACCACTGGGCGGCCCTGCTGTTCGCCGCGTCGATCATCATCCACATGATGCGAATCTTCTTCACCGGCGCGTTCCGCCGCCCGCGTGAGGCGAACTGGGTCATCGGCTGCTTCCTGCTGCTGCTGGCGATGTTCGAGGGATTCTTCGGGTACTCGCTGCCGGACGACCTGCTCTCGGGCACCGGCGTTCGCGCCGCGATGTCGGGCATCGTCCTGGGCATTCCGCTGATCGGTACCTGGGTCCAGTGGGCCCTGTTCAGCGGCGACTTCCCGGGCGACATCATCATCCCGCGCCTGTACGTCCTGCACATCCTGATCTTCCCGGCCATCATCCTGGGTCTGATCGGTGCTCACCTGGCTCTGGTCTGGTACCAGAAGCACACGCAGTTCCCCGGCCCCGGCCGCACCGAGAAGAACGTCGTCGGCGTTCGCATCCTCCCGGTGTTCGCCGCCAAGGGCGGTGCCTTCTTCGCCATCATCACCGGCGTTCTCGCCCTGATGGCCGGCGTCTTCCAGATCAATGCGGTGTGGAACATCGGTCCGTACAACCCGGCGCAGGTCTCGGCGGGCTCGCAGCCCGACATCTACATGATGTGGACCGACGGCTTCGCCCGACTGATGCCGCCGTGGGAGCTCTACCTCGGCAACTACACGATCCCCGCGATCTTCTGGGTCGTTGTGGTCATCGGCGTGATCTTCGGCCTGCTCTTCACGTACCCCTGGATCGAGAAGAAGCTGACCGGCGACACCGCGCACCACAACCTGCTGCAGCGTCCGCGTGACACCCCGGTGCGCACGGCGGTCGGAGCGATGGCCCTGGCGTTCTACATCATCCTCACGGTGAGCTGTATGAACGACATCATCGCGCTGAAGTTCCACATCTCGCTCAACGCGACCACCTGGATGGGCCGCATCGGTCTGCTGGTGATCCCGCCGCTGGTGTACTTCATCGCGTACCGCTGGGCATTGTCGTTGCAGCGCAGCGACCGCGACGTCCTCGCACACGGCATCGAGACGGGCATCATCCGCCGCGAGCCCAAGGGCGAGTACATCGAGATCCACCAGCCGCTCGGACCGGTCGACGACCACGGTCACCCGATCCCGCTCCCCTACGAGGGTGCACCGCTGCCGAAGCGGATGAACAAGCTCGGCGCAGCGGGGTCGCCGGGTTCCGGCACCGTGCTGGTTCCGGACAGCGCCGAGGAGCAGGCGCTCAACGAGCGCATCGCTCACGAGCAGCACGAAGCGGAGAAGCAGGCGCTCATCGCCCTGCAGGAGAAGGGCGGCAAGGCCCTCGACTGATCCGCGCAGTCACCACGACGAAGGCCGTCTCGCACCAGCGAGACGGCCTTCGTCGTATCTGCGCTCCCCTCCCCCACCGGCGACGGTGCGCGCCCTCGATCGGTCGCCAAGCGACGGACCACGGCCGAGCTGGCGGCAGCCGAACGGGAACTGCGCAAGCGTCGCTCGCGGTCCCGGTGACCGCCGCCGAACTCGACGAGGTCGCCGACGCCGGCCGAGAATGAAGGCACGACTCGGTGTCGGCGCCCTCGGCTCTACCGTCGCCCGCCCGGCCGCGCCCGGAGATCTGGTGGCCGGCTGCGTGGTTCACAGCGACCGCGGATCGCAGGGCGGATTCGACTGGTCGCCGCAACACCTTGACTGTGGAGGTGTTTCAGCAGTGGCGACGAAGGACTGGTCTGCTAAGACGAGCGACGTTCCTGAAAGGGCTCGGCGGCAGTGGCGTCCAGATCGTGCGTTGCGCCCGCCGATACGCTCGCCCGGGCGGCCCGAGCCCTCTCGGGCGGTGCAGCGGCAGTTCTGCCTCTGATCGCGAAGGGCATCAACTAGGCCGAGGCGTCGTTGACGGTTGGCGTGTCCGTGCCGGTTGGCGTTCATTGGTTCCGTCACGCTGGCGGTATGCCACCGATCTCATTGGCCGCACCTACCGGCCGCTACCTGTCTTTCGCCGGACGTGAGGAGATCGCGCTCTTGCGCGCTAGACAGGTCGGGGTTCGTGAGATCGTACGCAGGATTGGCCGGGACTCCGGGGACGATCTCGCGTGAGTTACGCCGCAACGCGGCCACGCGCGCAGGGAAGCAGGAGTATCGGGCATTGGTGGCGCAGTGGAAAGCGCCGCAGGCGGCGAAGCGGCCGACGACGGCAAGCTCTCGCGCTCAACAACCGGCCCGCAAGAGCCTGGGCTGGAGAACCCCGGCAGAGGGCCTGCTCCGGAAGAACGTCCTCGATCGTCAGCCCCGGGCGCCCCGGAACGGGCCTACGAGGCCGTGGACGTCGAGTTCACCACACGTCCCCGCGGCGGAATTCGCAGATCAGCCGACCGTCCGTGTCGATCTCCGCGGTCTCAGGTGTCCGGAGGACCAGGACTGCGCCCTCATCGTCCGGGGTGGACTGTACCCCCGACTGTGTGAGGACGCCGAGCGGGCCGGACCACCGTTCCCAGCCGTGTCGAAGATACAGCCGGCGACCGTCGTCGGAGGCACCGAGTGCGCCGAAGTCGTACGCACGGGCGACGATTCCGTCCACCTGGTGCATCAGCGCATCGCCGATGCCGCGGCGGCGGTATGCGGCATCGACCGCCACCGCCTCCACATAGCCCGTCCGCAGAACCCTGCCGCCGGGCACATTCTCCCCTTGGACGATCAGCTGCCGTTGAACGACCGACGCGTGTCCCACCACCGCGTCGTCGGTACCGAACGCGATCACGTGGACGCCGCCGAGCGCATGGTCGAAGTCGTCGGCGCCGAAGTCCCCGTCGAAGGCATCGGCCAGGAATGCGAACAGCTGCCCGCGGAACGCCGCGGACAGCTCGTGAGAATGACGAAGCCGCACCCGGTTCTCGGGTGCGGCTTCGTGCGTCTGAGTGGAGACGATCAGTGCTTCTCGGGTCCGACGTGGTACTCGAAGACCAGTCCGGCGACCGTGCCGACGATGATCGGCACCAGACCGATGGCGAACCACCAGTTGGAACTCGCGAAACCGATGGCGAAGAGCGCTGCGCCGCCGGCGATCATGATCGGCCAGTAGCTGTGCGGCGAGAAGAAGCCGAGCTCACCGGCGCCGTCCTCGATCTCCGCCTCTTCGTAATCCTCCGGACGGATCTCCACGCGACGGGCCACGAACCGGAAGTAGGTGCCCGCGATGAGCGCCAGACCGCCGGAGAAGAACATGGCGGTCGCACCCGCCCATTCCACACCGGTCCGGTAGTAGAACGTCGCGACGGCGTAGATCACGCCCATCAGGATGAAGAAGAGGGCGAGGGCCTCAAAGACCCGTGCTTCGACCTTCATAGTTCCTTAAACCTCCGGGGTGCACTGGGCGATCGTGGTGTTGTTGGCATCGCCGAGGTTCTTCGGAGTGGTTCCGTTGGAGACACGGCGGGTGTCGAACGGAACCGTGGTGACCGACTCGGGAACCTGGCACACGGCCTTGAGCGCCTGAGCGTTGGTCGCCTCCGGGTGGGCCTGGCGGTACTTGATGTAGTTCGCGAAGGTCGTCGGGCTCACGGCGCGGACCTCGAAGTTCATCATCGCGTGGAACGTTCCGCACATCTCCGCACAGCGTCCGACGAAGGCGCCCTCGCGGTCGATCTCGGAGATCTGGAAGCTCGAGTCCTGGTGGTTCTGCTTCGGGAAGGGCATCACGTCGCGCTTGAAGAGGAACTCGGGAACCCAGAAGGAGTGCACGACATCCGCTGCTGCGAGATCGAACTGGATGCGCGTATTGGTCGGCAGCACCAGGATCGGAATCTCCGACGAGCTACCGAGGGTCTCGATCTTGTCGTAGCTCAGGTAGTCCCGGATCTCGGCCGAACGGCCGCCGGCGGCACCGAGGATCTCCTCCTGCTTGCCGTCCTCTTCGCGGTACTTGGCGATCTGGTCCTGGAAGGGAACGCCCTGCTTGGAGTCCGTCTTCGGGTTCACCAGCTGCTTGCCGTCGATGGTGACCGACTTGTAGCCGAACTTCCAGTTCCACTGGAAGGCGGTGACGTCCACGGCGACAGCCGGGTTCTCTTCCTTCTTCTCCACCGAGTTCTGAACGACGACGGTGAAGTAGAACATCACGGCGATCAGCACGAACGGGATCGCGGTGTACGCGAGTTCCAGCGGAACGTTGTATCCGGTCTGACGCGGAATCTCGTCCTCGGCGGTGCCGTTCTTCTTGCGGCGGTGGAAGGTGATGGTCCAGAAGATCAGACCCCACACCAGCACACCCATGGCCAGGGCGGCGATGACCGACCAGGTCCAGAAGGTGCGCATATCATGTGCCTCGGGAGTGACTCCCTCCGGCCAACCGAAACGCAGGGCCTCTTCAGCACTGCAGCCCGATGTCATCAGCACACCGACGCCGAGTACTGCGAGGCCACTCAGTCTCTTGATCGTGCGCGACGGAGATCCCTTCCGTCGCGTCGACGGCCGTACACCGTTCGTCAATTTCACGCCTTCCTGCTGGCAGGGAGCTGTTCTTCCAAGGCCTGCGGCGACGAGCAGACACTCCTCGACGCAATTCTTGCACCTAGTACTACGCAGCGTAGACCAACCCGACGAAGTCGTCGTGATTGGGGTTCGCTGTTTCGCCGATCATTTTTCGCGACCTGCGGATACGGCTTCGACCGGGGGTGATTCCGCCCTCGCCACGGTGCGCCGGAGTCGCGGCGGCCAGCGCATCTGCGGCATAGTGGAACGCGCTCACGGGCGCGGATCGCCGCCCGTCTGACCTGACAGTATCTGCGAAAGAGGCCCTGACACCGTGTGTGGCTTGCTCGGAATGCTCACCAGCGACGGTTCGGCGTCGTCCACCATCGACCTCGTCGCCTCGGCAGCGAGGTGCATGCGGCATCGCGGGCCCGACGACATGGGCACGTGGAACGACGGCGACCTCGTCTTCGGTTTCAACAGGCTCTCGATCATCGACATCGAACACTCGCACCAGCCGCTGCGATGGGGGCCGGCGGAGAACCCCGAACGCTATGCACTGGTGTTCAACGGAGAGATCTACAACTACCTGGAGATCCGTGACGAGCTGGCGCGCGACCACGACGCGCCGTTCCGCACCGAAGGGGACGGCGAGTCGATCGTCGCGGGCTTCCATTACTGGGGACCGGAGGTGGTCCGCAAACTGCGCGGCATGTTCGCCTTCGCGATCTGGGACACCCAGAACCGCGAGTTGTTCATCGCCCGTGACTCGTTCGGCATCAAGCCGCTGTTCCTGGCGACCAGCCCGCGGGGTACCGCCTTCGGATCGGAGAAGAAGAGCCTCCTGGAACTGCTCGACCGGCTCGACCTCGACCGCGAACTCGACGATCGCGCGATCGAGCACTACACCGTTCTCCAGTACGTCCCCGAGCCGGAGACTCTGCACCGCGACATCACCCGGCTGGAGTCCGGCTGTTACGCGACGCTCAAGCCGGGTGCCGCCCCGCAGACGACTCGCTATTTCGCACCTCGATTCCCGGTGCGCCCCTTCGCTCCGGGTGGCGAGCAGAAGCGCTACGACGAGATCGCCGACGTGCTGCGCGACTCGGTGGCCAAGCACATGCGCGCGGATGTCACCGTCGGGTCGTTCCTGTCGGGCGGCATCGACTCGACGGCGATCGCGGCGCTGGCGATCCAGCACAATCCCGACCTCATCACCTTCACCACCGGATTCGAACGGGAGGGCTACTCCGAGGTCGACGTCGCCGCGGAGTCGGCAGAGGCGATCGGCGCCCGCCACATCGTGAAGGTGGTCTCGCCGCGGGAGTTCATCGAGGCGCTCCCCCAGATCATCTGGTACCTCGACGACCCGGTCGCCGACCCCGCGCTGGTACCGCTGTACTTCGTCGCGGCCGAGGCCCGTAAGCACGTGAAGGTGGTGCTCTCCGGTGAGGGCGCCGACGAGTTGTTCGGCGGCTACACCATCTACAAAGAGCCGCTGTCGCTCAAGTCGTTCGACAAGCTGCCCGGCGGACTGCGGCGGCTGGCGGGCAAGGTGTCGGACAGAATCCCCGAGGGCACCCGGGGCAAGAGCCTCCTGCACCGCGGCTCGCTGACCCTCGAGGAGCGGTACTACGGCAATGCACGCAGCTTCGACGACGCCCGGCTGCGTGCGGTGCTGCGGAACTTCCGGCCCGAGTGGACACATCAGGACGTCACCGCACCCATTTACCGGATGAGCGAGGGAATGGACCCGGTGACGCGCATGCAGCACCTCGACCTGTTCACCTGGCTGCGCGGCGACATCCTCGTCAAGGCCGACAAGATCAACATGGCGCACTCGCTGGAACTGCGCGTTCCGTTCCTCGACAAGGAGGTGTTCGCCGTCGCCGAACGCCTCCCGTTCGAGGAGAAGATCAGCCACGGCACCACCAAGTACGCGCTGCGCAAGGCGCTCGAACAGATCGTTCCGCCGCACGTGCTGCATCGTCGTAAGCTCGGTTTCCCGGTCCCGCTGCGCCACTGGCTCGCCGGCACCGAGATGTACGACTGGGCGCGCGAGCTCATCTCCACGTCCGACACCGACCACGTCTTCGACAAGCGTTTCGTGATGCAGATGCTCGAAGAGCACCGGCGCGGCGAGGTCGACAACAGTCGGCGGATCTGGACCGTCCTCTGCTTCATGCTCTGGTACGGCATCTTCGTCGACGGAGCCATCGTCCCGGCGATCGAAGATCACGATTACCCGGTCCGCCTGTAGCTGACCGCCCGGTGGTCGAGCAGGCGGCCCGTCCCGCCTCCGCTGGTTGAGCGAGCGGCCCGTCCCGCCTCCGCTGGTTGAGCGAGCGGCCCGTCCCTGTTCCCGCTGGTTGAGCGAGCGGCCCGTCCCTGTTCCCGCTGGTTGAGCGAGCGAAGCGAGTCGAAACCCCGGTGACAATCGGCCGGTAGCAGAACCATCTGCTGCCGTCGGATGTCGCGTTGGTTTCGACTCGCTTCGCTCGCTCAACCAGCCTGAGTGGCGCGCCAGCCGCCTACAGAACGGTCTTGATCTCCGCAGCGGCGTCGGCGCCGTAGGCCTCGGTGAGTCGCTCGACGGCCACGTCGACGTTCCAGGTCCAGCCCTGGGTCGATTCCGATTCGAGCACCAGAGTGGCGACCATCGCACCGAGCTGTGCGGCCCGTTCGTAGCCGAGGCCGCGGGCGATGCCGGTCAGGAAGCCTGCGCGGAAGCCGTCGCCGACACCGGTCGGGTCCACCTGCTCGCGGACCGGCACCACGCCGACGTGGGTCGTGGTGCCGTCTCGCTCCACGATGTCGACACCACCGGCACCGAGCGTGGTGATACGGGTCCCGACGAGATCTGCCACCTGCGCGGCGTCGAGTCCGGTCTTCTGCTGCAGCAGGCCCCACTCGTACTCGTTGGTGAACAGGTACGCCGCGCCGTCGATCAGGTCGCGGGCGGCGGTGCCGTCGAGCCGCGCCAACTGCTGCGACGGGTCCGCGGCGAACGGGATCCCCTGCTCACGGCACGTCCGCGTGTGGCTGACCATCGCGTCGGGGTCATCGGCTCCGACGAGCACGAGGTCGGGGCGGCCGGTGGTGGCGAACAGCGCGGTGAGGTCGATGTCGCGGGCCTCGCTCATGGCTCCGGCGTAGAACGTGGCGAGCTGAGCCATGGTCTCGTCGGTGGTGCACATGAATCGCGCGGTGTGCTTGGACTGGGACCTCGTGACGCCGCGGCAGTCGACGCCGTGTCCGGACAGCCAGTTCTCGTAGTCGTCGAAGTCGGGACCGGCCGCCGCGACGAGCAGGGGCTTCTCCCCTAGCGAACCGATCGCGTACGCGATGTTGCCGCCGACGCCGCCCCGATGGACGACGAGGTCTTCGACGAGAAAGCTGAGCGAGATGTGCTCGAGCTGATCGGCTACGAGCTGATCGGAGAACTTTCCGGGGAACTTCATCAGATGGTCGGTCGCAAGCGACCCGCAGACGGCAATGAACATCTGTCCAACGGTACTTCGTCCGGAAACGACGACGGCCGTGACCCCACCCCCGACGCGAGCGTCAGTTGAGGTCACGGCCGTCGACAGCTCCGTGTCAGCTGCCGAATGGACTCAGTTGAACGAATCGCCGCAGGCGCAGCTGCCGGTCGCATTCGGGTTGTCGATGGTGAAGCCCTGCTTCTCGATGCTGTCGACGAAGTCGATGGTGGCACCCTGCACGTAGGGTGCGCTCATCCGGTCGACGGCCAGCTTCACGCCGCCGAAGTCCGAGACCACGTCGCCGTCCAGGCTGCGGTCGTCGAAGAACAGCTGGTAGCGCAGACCGGCGCAGCCACCGGGCTGCACCGCGATGCGCAGGGCCAGGTCGTCGCGTCCTTCCTGGTCCAGCAGTGCCTTCGCCTTGGAGGCGGCGGCGTCGGTCAGCAGGACACCGGTTGCGGTTTCGTTCTGAACGGTCATGGGCGCTCCTCATGTCGCCGACCGCGAAGAATCTCGACGGCCGGATACGTTGTCGGTGGCTCAGTTACCGGTACAGCGGCCCGGCAGACACGGCCAACAGCATCAACGGTACTCGCCGACCCGCTATTCCCGCATCCCGCGCCCGGGTTTCGGCCGAGTCAGATTCCGGTCCGCTCGACCGTCCCGGCGAATCCGGCCGCGACCGTCTGCGCGAGTCCGGCCAGGATCGGCGCCGGGTCGGCGAGTGCGCGCGCGGACGAGCCGGCCCAGTCAGCCATCGAATACGCGACGGTGACGCCGTCGACCCGGGGCCTGCCGCGCACCTGCCCGGCCAGAACCACCGCAGGCACTCCGGCACGCCGTGCGTCGGCCGCGACGGAGGCCACCACCTTGCCGCAGGGAGTCTGCTCGTCGAAGCGGCCCTCCCCGGTCAGCACGAGATCGGCGACGGCGATGCGCCGCGCACGACCGGTGACACCCGCCACCACGTCGGCGCCCGCCTCTCGGGTCGCACCGAGTGCCAGGAGAAAGGCACCGAGCCCGCCCGCAGCACCCGCACCGGCGGCGTCACGGAGCCGCTGACCGTCGTCGGTGCCGACGCGGTGGTCCTCCAACTCGTCCGCCCACCGCTGCAGTCGCGACTCCAACCGCGCGACCGTCTCGGGGTCGGCGCCCTTCTGCGGAGCGAAGACAGCGGCCGCCCCGGACGGACCGAGCAGCGGGTTGGTCACGTCGGTGGCCGCCACGAGTTCGGTCCCCCGCAGGAGGTGGTGCGCGGCGGTCAGTCCGCCGAGTGCCGTACAGGCGCTGCGGCCTCCGTCGGTGGTTCCACTTCCGCCGAGTCCGACCACGATCCGGGTCGCACCGGCCTCCACCGCAGCCCGCAGCAGGTCACCGACCCCGGCCGTCCCCGCACACCAGGCCGTCTCCGGACCGGGCGAGCCGATCAGATGCAGTCCGCATGCCTGAGCCGACTCCACGAACGCCGTGCGGCCGTCGAGCAGCACCTCGGCGGCCACCGCACCTCCGAGCGGTCCGGACGCCGAGACGCCGAGACGCCGCCCGACGCCGGCAGCCGCGAGCACGTCGACGAATCCGGGACCGCCGTCGGACTGCGGCAGCTGCTCGAGCACATCACCCGGCCGCGCGCGGGCCCAGCCCTCGGCGATCGCGGACGCGGCCTGCGCCGCCGTCAGCGTCCCGCCGAACTCGTCGGGGGCGATCACCACCCGCATCGCCGTCGTGTCCATCACCGGTCAGAGTAGCCGGGAGGCGCTTGCCCGATGCCCGCCGTCGCCGCCGCATCGAATAGTCTCGTAGTCGTGAAGTTGCCCTGGAAATCCGACGCCGCCAAGAGCTCAGCCGCCGAGTCGGAGGAGACCACCGACGTGCCGGCCGACGACGCGAGGCCGACCTCTGGTTCGACGACGCCCGGCAAGGGCCGCCCCACGCCGAAGCGCCGCGAAGCCGAACGCCGCCGCGGTCCCGTCGCGCCGCCCCCGACCACCCGCGCTGAAGCGCGGGCCCGGAAGAAGGCACTGCGGGCGTCGATGACCAAGGTGGAGCGCAAGGAGGTGGCCGCCGAACGCCGCCGCGTCCGCCTCGAGCAGCGCGAGAAGATGATGTCCGGCGACGAGAAGTTCATGATGGCCCGCGATCAGGGGCCGGTCCGGAAGATGGCGCGTGACATCGTCGACTCGCGACGCAACTTCGCCGGACTGTTCCTGCCCTTCGCGATCTTCCTGCTGGTGGTTCTGATGCTGCCGAACCTCGCGGTCATCGGGAACCTGGTGCTGCTGGCCTTCGTCCTGCTGGTGATCATCGATTCGCTGTACCTGGGCCGGATGGTCAACAAGCGGGTGCGTGAGCGCTACCCGGACACCACCGACACCGGATTCCGGCTCGGGTGGTACTGCTTCACCCGTGCCATGCAGCTGCGGATGATGCGCGCGCCGCGCCCGCAGGTCAAGCCGGGCGACAAGGTCTGATCGCGTGCGCACGCTGATCCTCGGCGGCATCCGCTCGGGCAAATCGGCGCACGCCGAGCATCTCCTCGCCGACGCACCCGCGGTCCGCTACGTCGCGACCGGTTCCGCCGACGGCGACCGGGCCTGGCGCGCGCGGATCGATGCCCACCGCGAACGCCGCGGCGACCGCTATCGCACCGTCGAATCGTGCGATCTCGCGTCGCTCCTGCGCGACTTTCCCGATGAGCCGACACTCGTCGACGACCTCGGCAACTGGCTCACCGCACTGCTCGACGAGGCCGGAGCCTGGGAGGACGAGGCCGCCGACGTATCCGCGCAGATCGAGGACCTGTGCGCCGCCATCGCCGGCTACTCCGGCGATCTAGTGCTGGTGAGCCCCGAAGTGGGGCTCTCGCTCGTCTCGCCGACACCGTCTGGACGGCGCTTCGCGGACGAACTGGGCCGCCTGAATGCGGCGGTGGCGGCTGTCTGCGAGACGGTCACTCTCGTCGTCGCCGGACGTGCACTGGACCTGCCCGCCGGTACCGGCGCCGTGCCCGCGGCCCCGGTACCGGTTTCCGCGTCCACGGCACCGTCCTCACCCGTCCCCGCGGAAGAGCCCGCCCGGCCCGCCGACGCGCCGGCGCCCCGGCGGGCGACCGTCTCCGAACCGGCCCAGATCGACGGCACCGACGCCGAGATCTTCCCGATCGTCGAACTCCCCGATCACGACGTCGCCGAGCAGGCCCGGGCACGACAGTTGCGGCTGACCAAACCGGCGCGATCCCTCGGCAGACTCGAAGAGCTCGGCGTCTGGATGTCGTCGTGCCAGGGCGTCTGCCCGCCGCGGACCCTGCAGTCGCCCGCAGTGGTGGTGTTCGCGGGCGATCACGCCGTGGCCGCCGACGGCGTCTCCGCCTATCCGCCCGAGGTGACAGCGCAGATGGTCGCGAACATCGCGACCGGCGGCGCCGCGATCAACGTGCTGGCGCGCCGCGCCGGAGCCACGGTGCAGGTCCTCGATATGGCGGTGCGAGCCGATACCGACCCGCACGTCTCCCGGTACAAGGTGCGCGCGGGAAGCGGCGATCTGCGAACCGGCAGTTCGCTGACCATCGCCGAAGCCCGACGGGCGGTCGCCGCCGGACGGGCCGTGGCCGACCAGCTCGTCGACGCCGGCGCCGACCTGCTCATCGCCGGCGACATGGGCATCGGCAACACCACCCCGGCGGCCGTGCTGGTCGGGACTCTCACCGATCGCGAGCCGGTGGTCGTGGTGGGACGGGGCACCGGGATCGACGACGCCACCTGGATCCGCAAGACAGCGGCCATCCGCGACGGCATGCGTCATGCACGGCGGCACCGCAACGAGCCGCTCGCGCTGCTCGCCGCGGTGGCGGGCGCCGACATCGCGGCGATGGCGGGATTCCTCGCCCAGGCGGCCGTCCGGAAGACTCCGGCACTCCTGGACGGGCTGATCACGACCTCGGCCGCCCTGGTCGCGCAGCAGTTGGCGCCGGGTGCCGCCTCCTGGTGGCAGGCCGGTCACCGGTCCACCGAACCGGCGCACGCGTTCGCACTCGATTCACTCGGCCTGACCGCGATCCTCGACCTGTCGATGCGGTTGGGCGAGGGCACCGGTGCCGTGTCGGCGCTGCCGCTGGTCGCGTCGTCGATCGACATTCTGACCGACATGGCGACCTTCGACGAGGCCGGCGTCAGCGGCGGAGAATAGGCACACCGGGATGATCGCCCGTGGCCTCCGCGGCGTGCACGACGCCTTCAGCTGGCTGACGGTACTCCCGCTCCCGCAGCCCCGCGGCGAATTCGACCGCGCCCGGGGCGCGACCGTGATCGCCGCGGTACCCGTCGTCGGAGCGGTGGTCGGACTGCTCGCCGCCGCCGTCGCCTTCGGGCTATCGCACACCGATCTCCCCAGCGCGCTGGCCGGCGTCACCGTGGTGGCGGTGCTGGCGGCGACTACCCGCGGCATGCACTTGGACGGTCTCGCCGACACGGCCGACGGTCTCGGCTGCTACGGAGATCCGGATCGCGTGCGGGCGGTGATGCGCAGCGGCGACGTGGGGCCGTTCGGTGCGGCCACGCTCGTTCTGGTGCTGTTGGGCCAGTCCCTGGCGTTCGGCGCCCTGACCGCCGACTCACGATGGTGGTCGTTGGCGCTGGCGGTGGTCGCCGGAAGGACCACCGCGACCGTCGCGTGCCGGGCCGGTCTGAGCGCCGCGAACACCGACGGGTTCGGGGCGCTGGTCGCCGGAACTCAACGCGCGTCCATCGCGGTGTGGGCGGTGCTCCTGCTCGCGGTCGCGGTGGCCGCGGGAGGCTGGAACGCGGGTACCTTCCACGCGGCGGATGCGGTCCGTGCGGCGGCGACCGTGGCCGTCGTCTGGGCGTTCGCCTGGGCCTTCACCGGGCATTGCGCCCGTCGCGCCGGCGGGCTGACTGGCGATGTCATCGGCGCGACGATCGAAGTGGCGACCGTGCTGACAGCCGTCGGCCTGCTCCTGTAGAGGTCGCCGAAACGGATCATGCCGCAGCCGGAACCCGGACGGGTGCGGCTGCGGCATGAGCGCTCATTCAGGGCCGGAGCGGCCGGTTCACGGAGCCGGGTAGAGCGTGGTCATCCAGCCGTGTGTGTCGGCGAAGGTGCCGCGCTGCAGACCGGTGAGGGTGTCACGGAGAGCCTGCGTCACCTCTCCCGTGGTGCCGTCGCCGATCAGGTAGTCGTCGGTGTCGCTCTGAACCCGACCGACGGGAGTGATCACGGCAGCGGTACCGCAGGCGAAGACCTCGGTGATGTCGCCGTTCTTGACCCCCTCGCGCAGTTCCTCGGTCGAGATGCGGCGCTCGTCCACCTTGTAACCCGCGTCGGCGGCGAGGGTGAGCAGTGAGTCGCGGGTGATGCCCGGAAGCAGCGAGCCGCTGAGCTCCGGCGTCACCAGCTGTGCGTCCGACCCCGAGCCGAAGACGAAGAACAGGTTCATGCCGCCCATCTCCTCGATGAAGCGGTGCTCGATGGCGTCGAGCCACACCACCTGGTCGCAGCCCTTGTCGGCGGCCTGCGCCTGCGCCAGCAGCGACGCGGCGTAGTTGCCGCCGAACTTCGCATCGCCGGTACCTCCCGGGGAGGCCCGCACGTACTCGGTGCACAGATAGACGCTGACCGGCTTCACGCCGCCCTTGAAGTAAGCGCCGGCGGGCGATGCGATCAGCGCGTAGCTGTACTTGTCGGCCGGCCGGACGCCGAGGCTCGCCTCGGTCGCGATCATGAACGGGCGCAGATAGAGAGACTCCTCGCCGCCCGCGTCGGGAACCCACGCGTGGTCGGCGGCCAGCAACGCCCGCAGCGATCCGACGAAGTCCTCCACCGGCAGCTCCGGCATCGCGAGGCG
Organism: Gordonia sp. QH-12; assembly: GCF_001578675.1. Taxonomy (NCBI): domain Bacteria; kingdom Bacillati; phylum Actinomycetota; class Actinomycetes; order Mycobacteriales; family Gordoniaceae; genus Gordonia; species Gordonia sp. QH-12. Next base: position 137,212 of record NZ_KQ969285.1, on the reverse strand, counting down.
CCGTGCCGACCGGTTGAACCGTTCAGCATTGGCCTCCGGCCGGAAGGCGGCGATGGAGCCGTCGGGCTGGCGGTACGCCTTCAGCCCCTCGAAGATCTCCTGCGCGTAGTGCAGGACCATCGCAGCCGGGTCCAGAGCGAGCGGCCCGTACGGGGTCACCCGTGCGCCGTGCCATCCACGATCGCGGTCGAAGTCTACGGTCACCATGTTGTCGGTGAAGTAGTTGCCGAAGCCCGGCGCGGCGAGGATCTCGGCGCGTCGATTCTCCGACACCGGATGCGGATGCTCGGTACGGGTGAACTCCAAGGTCATGCGGTCATGGTACCGCCGACCCGCAAGGGAGTTTCCCGGCACCGGCGGGATGCGCCGGTCAGACGTGACTCTCCACGAACGGCGGCAGAACGACCTCGCAGGTCAGGGCCCGCCCGCGGACATCGACCACCACTTCGTCGCCCTTCTTGACGCCGGAGGCGGTGTCGATGAACGCCAGGGCGATGCCCTGCTTGAGGGTCGGAGAGAACGTGCCCGACGTGCACACACCGATCTGCTCACCGCCGGCCTCGACATGCACCGTGCAGTCCGCGCGCGGCACCCCGCGGCCGGTGGCCTTCAGCCCGTACAGGCGCCGGGCCGGGCCCGCGGCGCGTTCGGCCACCAGCGCCTCGCGTCCGAAGAACGACGGCTTGTCCCAGCCGACGGCCCACGACGACCGCGCCTGCACCGGGGTGATGTCGACGCTCAGTTCGTGTCCGTGCAGCGCGTACCCCATCTCGGTGCGGAGCGTGTCACGCGCACCGAGCCCCGCGGGCTGACCGCCGCGCGCAGTCACCTCGGCGAGCAGAGCGTCGAAGACCGCACCCGCGTCGTCCCACCGGGGCAGCACCTCGTACCCGTGCTCGCCGGTGTAGCCCGACCGGCACACCCGGATCTCCAGTTCGGCTCCGCCCAGCACGATCCGAGCGTCTCGGTAGGCCATGTACTCCATGTCGGTCGGCAGGTCGAGCGCGGCGAGCACGTCGGCCGACTGCGGGCCCTGGACTGCGAAGACCGCGTAATCGCGGTGCTGATCGGTGATCTCGATCCCTTCGGGGGCGACCGCTCGCAGTGCCGCCACGACGGCTGCCGTATTGGCTGCATTCGGCACCAGGAACACCTCGTCGTCGCCGGCCAGGTAGGCGATCAGATCGTCGATCACGCCGCCGCGCTCGTTGCAGCACAGCGTGTACTGGGCCTTCCCGGGCTCGATCTTGCCGAGATCGTTGGTCAGGGTCGCGTTCACGAATCCGGCGGCTCCCGGGCCCGCCACGAGCGCCTTGCCGAGGTGACTGACGTCGAAGATGCCGACGGTGCTGCGGACGGCGTTGTGCTCGGCGACGGTGCCTGCATACGAGACGGGCATGTTCCATCCGCCGAACTCGGCGAAGGAGGCGCCCAGGGCGGTGTGACGATCGGCGATCGGGCCTGCGAGCAGTTCAGTCATGGCGCTAACGGTATCGCCCCGACCCGGGCGGTTCCCACCCGAGGTTCAGCCGCTCGGCGGTGCCGGTGTGGCAGAGTTGAAAGGCGTGAGCGCCAACCACTTCTCCGACCGTGTCCGCGGTCCCCGCATCGACCTGACCACTGCCCTTTCCTCCGACGACGACGTGCTCGTCGTCGGCCTCGTCGCCGGTTCCGGCGACGGCGGCACCGAGGAGCCGACACTGCTGCTCGTCGAGGACTTCCTCGACGACGAGCCCGCCGACCAGATCAGCGCGGCGCTGTCGGCTCTGGGCGCCAAGGGGTCGGTCGGCGAGATCACGCGGATCCCGGCACCGCAATCGCTGCCGGTCGGCGTGGTGGTCGCGGTCGGGCTGGGAACAGAGGTGGACGATCCGGAGACCATCCGACAGGCCGCAGGGAACGCCGTACGCGCACTGGACGGATTCGACCGCGTCGTGAGCACCCTCTCGGCCGCCGACCTCGGTGCGGCGGCGGAGGGTTCGTACCTGGGCGCGTATCGCTTCGACGAACTGCGCAGCGAGAAGTCACGCCCCTCCGAGCAGCCGCCCTCCGCCGTGTCACTCGCGGTACCCGCGAAGAGCAAGCAGGCCAAGGTCGAACTCGACCACGCGCTGATCGTCGCCGACTCCGTCGCGATCGCCCGCGACTTCGTCAACACCCCGCCGAACGTCCTCTACCCCGCCGAGTTCGCCGAGCGCGCACGCATCCTCGGCAGCAAGGCCGGCCTCCGGGTGGAGATCCTCGACGACGTGGAACTGGCGAAGGCAGGCTACGGCGGCATCGTCGGCGTGGGACAGGGATCCTCGCGCAAGCCCCGCCTGGTGCGCCTGACCCACGAGGCCAAGGGCGCCGAGCGCACCGTCGCGCTCGTCGGCAAGGGCATCACCTTCGACACCGGCGGCATCTCCATCAAACCCGCCGCCGGGATGGACCACATGACCTCGGACATGGGCGGTGCGGCGGCGGTCATCGCCTCCACGATCGCCGCTGCACGCCTGGACGTGCCGGTCACGGTCATCGCGACGGTGCCGATGGCCGAGAACATGCCCTCGTCGACCGCGCAGCGTCCCGGCGACGTCCTCACCCAGTACGGCGGCACCACGGTCGAGGTCCTCAACACCGACGCGGAGGGCCGCCTGATCCTGGCGGACGCCATCGTCCGCGCCTGCGAGGACGAGCCGGACTTCCTCATCGACACGGCCACCCTGACCGGCGCGCAGATGGTGGCGCTGGGCACCCGGACTCCCGGTGTGCTCGGCACGGACGACTTCCGGGACCGCGTCGCCGCCATCTCCCAGTCGGTCGGCGAGCACGGCTGGCCGATGCCGATGCCTGCGGAACTCCGCAGCGACCTGAATTCACGGATCGCCGATCTCGCCAACGTCACCAACCACCGCTGGGGCGGCATGCTGTCGGCCGCGATGTTCCTGCGGGAGTTCGTCGCCGAGGGGCTCGACTGGGCGCATATCGACGTCGCCGGCCCGGCGTTCAACACCGGTGGCCCGTGGGGCTACACCGGTAAGGGCGGCACCGGCGTACCCGTCCGGACCATCATCGCGGTCATCGAGGACATCGCCGGCGGACAGTGACGCGCACCGCACTCCGGCGTTCAGCGGACTCACGCGGACCCGAGATCGTTTGGGAGTAGGCTGAGTCACGGGCGTCGACCCATCCGGCCGACATCACGCGAACCTGCACACGCCGCTGGAGCGCGCCGACCCGCATCGACCGATCGACCGAACAGCACAGTTCACGAAATTGTTAGGGAGTCACACGCAAATGGCCTTCTCTGTCGAGATGCCCGCACTGGGCGAGAGCGTCACCGAGGGAACCGTCACCCAATGGCTGAAGCAGGAAGGCGACACCGTAGCGGTCGACGAGCCCCTGCTCGAAGTCTCCACCGACAAGGTCGACACCGAGATCCCGTCGCCCGTCGCGGGTGTGCTGGTCAAGATCGTCGGCGCTGAGGACGACGTCGTCGAGGTGGGCGGACAGTTGGCGCTGATCGGAGAGGCCGGCGAGTCGGCGTCCGATGACGCGGCCGCGCCCGAACCCGCCGCCGCTCCCGAGCCGGAACCCGAACCCGAGCCCGCCGCACCCGCTGCCTCCGCTCCGGCCGCCGAGAGCCCCGCGACCGAGGCGCCGGCCGCGTCGACTCCCGCGGCCTCGGCATCCGGCGTCGACGTCCTCATGCCCGAACTGGGCGAGAGCGTCACCGAGGGCACGGTGACCAACTGGCTCAAGCAGGTCGGCGACACGGTCGCGGTCGACGAACCGCTGGTCGAGGTGTCCACCGACAAGGTCGACACCGAGATCCCGTCGCCGACGGCTGGTGTGCTTCTCGAGATCGTCGCCGACACCGACGAGGTCGTCGAGGTCGGCGGCAAGCTGGCCGTCATCGGCGACCCGAGTGCCGCATCGGCGGCCCCCGCGGCTCCGGCTCCGGCGGCTCCGGCTCCCGCGCCGGCCGCTCCCCCGACGCCCGAGCCCGCCGCTCCGGCACCTGAACCCGCACCCGCGGCCACCGCACCCGCTCCGACTCCCGCTGCCGCCGACGGAGATCTGCAGTCCACTCCGTACGTGACGCCGCTCGTGCGGAAGCTGGCCGCGGAGAACGGAATCGACCTGGCGACCGTCAAGGGCACCGGCGTCGGCGGACGCATCCGCAAGCAGGACGTGCTGGCCGCGGCCGAGGCCAAGAAGGCGCCCGCCGCCCCCGCCGCGGCTCCGGCCGCAACACCGTCGGCGCCGACACCGGCCGCCGCACCCGCCGCGGCGAGCCCCGAACTGGCTGCACTGCGCGGAACGACGCAGAAGATCAACCGCATCCGGCAGATCACCGCGGCCAAGACGCGCGAGTCGCTGCAGACCAGCGCGCAGCTCACGCAGGTCCACGAGGTCGACATGACCCGCATCGCGGCACTGCGCACCGCGGCGAAGTCCTCGTTCAAGGCAGCCGAGGGCGTCAACCTGACCTTCCTGCCGTTCTTCGCCAAGGCCGTCGTCGAGGCACTGAAGGTGCACCCGAACGTCAACGCCTCGATCAACGAAGAGGCCAAGGAGATCACGTACCACGCCGACGTGCATCTGGGCATCGCCGTCGACACCGAGCAGGGCCTCCTGTCGCCGGTGATCCACAACGCCGACGACCTCTCGCTGGCCGGCCTCGCTCGCGCGATCGCCGACATCGCCGCACGGGCCCGTTCCGGCGGGCTCAAGCCCGACGAGCTGGCCGGCGGCACGTTCACGATCACGAACATCGGCAGCCAGGGCGCTCTGTTCGACACCCCGATCCTGGTCCCGCCGCAGGCGGCCATGCTCGGCACCGGCGCGATCGTCAAGCGCCCCGTGGTTCTCACCGGCGACGACGGCACCGAGTCGATCGCCGCACGGTCGATGGCCTACCTGCCGCTGACCTACGACCACCGGCTCATCGACGGTGCGGACGCCGGCCGGTTCCTCACCACGGTCCGTCACCGTCTCGAGGCCGCGGAGTTCGCCGCCGACCTGGGGCTGTAAGCACCCGGTATGCGAATCGCGGTCGCGGGAAGTCACGGGCTGATCGGTTCGGCCCTCGTTCCCGCGCTGACGCAGGCGGGGCACGACGTCCACACTCTGGTGCGTCGTGCCCCGACCGGTCCGCGGGAGATCGGTTGGGAGCCCGAGCGGTCCGAGCTTCCGGCCGACGCCCTGCGCGGCTTCGACGCGGTCATCGCCCTCGGCGGCGAGAACATCGGAGCCCACCGGTGGAGCGGCCAGGTGAAGCAGCGGCTCCGCAATTCGCGGATCATCCCGACCACCGTCCTGGCCGACGCCGTCGCCGAGTCCGGCGTCGGAGTGTTCCTCAACGCCAGTGCCTCCGGTTTCTACGGAGACACCGGTGAGACCGCGGCGGACGAGACGTCGCCGCACGGCTCCGGCTTCCTGGCCGACCTGGTGGTCGACTGGGAGAAGGCCACCGAGCCCGCACAGGCCTCGGCGCGCGTGGTCACGCTCCGCACGGCGCCCGTGCTCTCCCGGCGCGGCGGCATCCTCGCGCGGCTCCGACCGCTCTACCGTTTCGGCCTCGGCGCCCGTATCGGCGACGGCAGGCAGTGGTTCTCGTGGATCAGCCTGCCCGACGAGATCGCCGCGATCACGCACGTGCTCGGCGACGATTCGATCGTCGGTCCGGTCAATCTGACCGCGCCCGGACCGGTACGCTTCGCCGATTTCTCCGCCGAGCTCGCACGAGCCGTCCACCGCCCCGCGGTGCTGCGCGTGCCCGCCGCGCTCGCGCGCAAGGCGGGCGGAGAGATGGTCGAGGAGATGGTCCTGACGTCCTCGCGCGTGGTTCCCGCGCTGCTCACCGACCGCGGCTTCACCTTCACCCACCCTCATCTGACATCTGCACTGGAGTACTGCTGTGCGTAACGCATCGTCGCGAGCCGACGGAGCACCGATCGAAGTCCGCCGCCTCGGCGTCGTCGACTACACCGAGGCCTACGAGCTGCAACACCGCCTGGCCGAGCAACGCGCCACCGGCGAGCTCGACCACGACCTGCTGCTGTTGCTCGAACATCCGTCGGTCTACACGGCGGGCAAACGGACCGAGGACTCCGACCGTCCGGTCAACGGCGCCCGGGTGATCGACGTCGACCGCGGCGGCCGCATCACCTGGCACGGTCCCGGCCAGCTCGTCGGGTATCCCATCGTCAAGCTCGCCGAACCCCTCGATGTGGTCGACTACGTCCGCCGTCTCGAAGAGGCGCTGATCGGCGTGGCGGCACGGCAGGGTCTGGCCACCGGCCGCGTGGACGGGCGCTCCGGCGTGTGGCTGCGCGACGCCGCCGGGGAGCGCAAGCTCGCCCAGATCGGCATCCGCGTCGCCAAGGGCGTCACCCTTCACGGGTTCGCCCTCAACGTGAACCCCGACATGTCCGTGTTCGACGCGATCGTCCCGTGCGGCATCGCGGACGCGGGGGTGACCTCGCTGAGCCAGGAGACCGGCACCGCCGTGACCGTCGACGACGTGCTCGACGACGTCGTCGAACTGGTCCAGAAGTGCCTGGACGACCCGGCCGGACCCGGCTCGGATACGGCAGGCGCCCCGGCTGAGGCCGGTCGGCCCACCGCACCCACGAGCGTAGGATCGGCACAGTGACCACCACCCCCGCCCAACCCGCCTCACCGAGTCCCGCCGACGCTCCCGCCGGGCGCAAGCTCCTGCGTCTGGAGGTGCGCAACGCGCAGACTCCCATCGAGCGCAAGCCGAAGTGGATCAAGACGCGTGCCACGATGGGACCGGAGTACACCGAGCTCAAGGGACTGGTGCGCAGCGAGGGGCTCCACACGGTGTGTGAGGAGGCCGGCTGCCCGAACATCTACGAGTGCTGGGAGGACCGCGAGGCCACCTTCCTGATCGGCGGAGAGCAGTGCACCCGTCGCTGCGACTTCTGCCAGATCGACACCGGCAAGCCCGCCGCACTCGACCGCGACGAACCGCGCCGCGTGGCCGAGTCCGTCCGGTCGATGGGGCTGCGCTACTCCACCATCACCGGTGTGGCCCGCGACGATCTCCCCGACGAGGGAGCGTGGCTGTACGCCGAGACCGTTCGCAAGATCCACGAACTCAATCCCGGCACCGGCGTCGAGAATCTGATCCCCGACTTCCACGCGAAGCCCGACCTGCTCGACGAGGTCTTCGCCTCCCGTCCCGAGGTGCTGGCTCACAATCTCGAGACCGTTCCCCGCATCTTCAAGAGCATCAGGCCCGCCTTCCGGTACGAACGCTCCCTGGAGGTGCTGACCCGTGCCCGCGACTACGGCCTCGTGACCAAGTCGAACCTCATCCTCGGCATGGGAGAGACACCGGACGAGGTGCGAGAGGCTCTGCGCGACCTCCACGACGCCGGCTGCGACATCGTCACCATCACCCAGTACCTGCGACCGTCGGTGCGGCATCATCCCGTCGAACGGTGGGTCAAGCCCGAGGAGTTCGTGGAGCACTCGCAGTACGCCGAGGAGATCGGATTCGCCGGGGTGATGGCCGGTCCGCTGGTGCGGTCGTCGTATCGCGCAGGCCGGCTGTACGCCCAGGCGATGGCCCGTCACGGCCGTGAGCTGCCGCCGGAACTGGCCCATCTGGCCAAGGAGGGCAGCGCCGCTCAGGAGGCCTCTTCGGTCCTCGCCCGCACCGTGCGCTGAGGCCCGCCCACTGCCGAATCGACCGGCCGGAACATGTGTTCCGGCCGGTCGATTCCGTTGTGCGGGCCGCGCTACCCGAGCGCCGTCGACACTGCGTCGGCGCGCTCGGTGTGCACCGTAGACTGGCACTCATGGCTAAGGCGCAAGACAAGTCGAGCAAAGAGGCGAAGCAGGCTGCTAAGGCAGCTCGCAAAGCGGCGAGCAGGGAACGGCGGCAGCAGATCTGGCAGGCGTTCCAGATGCAGCGGAAAGAGGACAAGGCCCTCATCCCGCTGATGGTCGCCACCGTCCTGGGCACCACGCTGGTCTTCGGCCTGCTCGGCCAGTTCGTCTTCCACAATCTCTGGATCACCCTGCCGCTCGGCGTCATCCTCGGCGCGCTGCTCGCCTTCGTTCTGTTCGGCCGGCGCGTTCAGCGGAGCGTCTACAAGAAGGCCGAGGGCCAGCCGGGCGCCGCGGGCTGGGCTCTGAGCAACATCCGTGGGCAGTGGCGGGTACAGCAGGCCGTCACCGGCACCTCGCATCTCGACGCGGTGCACCGCGTCATCGGCAAGCCCGGCGTCATCCTGGTCGGTGAGGGCTCCCCCACTCGCGTCAAGCCGCTGCTGGCGCAGGAGAAGAAGAAGGCCGCCCGCGTGGTCGGCGACACCCCGATCTACGAGATCCTCGTCGGCGACGGCGACGGCCAGGTGCCGCTGTCGAAGCTGGAACGCCACATCCGCAAACTCCCGAGCAACATCGACCGCAAGCGGATGGACGCGCTCGAGGGCCGACTGTCCGCGCTCAAGGCGAAGGGCGGCGCCGGCGCCGCCATGCCCAAGGGCCCGATGCCGCAGGGCGCCAAGATGCGCAGCGTCAGCCGCACCACCCGTCGCCGCGGGGCCTGAACCTCCCGGCCGGTGGAACACCGCCCCACCGCCCGCATCGCGCTCGTGCGAATGTCGGGCGATTCCGACTCGAACGAGGAGCTTTGACATGACCGATCTGAACCGTTACGGCCCCTGGGCATTGATCGTCGGAGCCTCCGAGGGAGTCGGTTCCGCGTTCGCCCGGCGCCTGGCCGCCGACGGGTTCGGAGTCGTGCTCGCCGCCCGCAACGCCGAGCGTCTGGAGGCGGTGGCCGGCGAGGTGCAGGCGCTCGGCGCACCTTCGCGCACGGTCGCTCTGGACATCCTCGACGAGGACGCCGCCGAACGGCTGATCGACGCGACCGCCGACCTCGAGATCGGGCTCCTGGTGATGAACGCCGGCGCCAACACGTACGGGCACTCGTTCGTCGACGGCGACCTCGCGCGCCACAACGAGGTGGTCACGCTCAACGTCCTGCGCCAGCTGCCGCTCCTGCACCACTACACGCGGGCGATGGTGGAGCGCGGCCGGGGCGGAGTCATCACCACCGGATCGGTCGCCGGCTACACGGGCTCACCGCGCGAAGGCGCCTACGCCGCGTCGAAGGCCTTCCTCCGGGTCTTCACCGAAGGTCTCTGGGTGGAGTGCAAGCCGAAGAACGTGGACGTGGTGCACCTGGTGCTCGGACTCACCCGGACCCCCGCGATGGAGCGCCGCGGCCTGAACTTCGACAACCCCGGCATCCCGGTGTCCGAGCCCGACGATGTCGCCGCCGAGGGTCTGGCCCATCTGGCCGACGGCCCGGTCTGGATCACCGAAAACAATGTGAGGTCGGTTCAGCGGCAGTCGGGGCCCGATCGCGCCGCGATCGTTCAGGCGTCCGCCGACGTGATCGCGAAGGTGGTCGGTCAGCGGTGATGCGCATCGGACTCGGTCTGCCCGTCGTCACCGCCTACCCGCCGACCACTCAGGACTGGGAGAAGGGTGCGGGCATCGCTGAGATCGCGACGGCCGCCCGTGTGGCCGACGCCCTCGGCTTCCACCACCTCACCTGCAGCGAACACGTCGCGGTGCCGGACGAGGTGGCCGCGGTCCGGGGCGGCGTGTACTGGGATCCGCTCGCGACCTTCGGGTACCTCGCGGCCATCACCCGCCAGATCCGCTTCGCGACCAGCGTGCTGGTTCTCGGCTATCACCATCCGCTCGAAGTCGCCAAGCGCTACGGCACCCTCGACCAGGTCTCCGGCGGACGGCTCGTCCTCGGCGTCGGCGTCGGGAGTCTGCAGGAGGAGTTCGAGCTGCTGGGCGCCGAGTTCGACGGCCGCGGCGCCCGCGCCGACGACGCGCTGGCCGCGATCCGGTCGGCGTTCCCGACCGGCACACCGTCGCACACCGGCCCGTACTACTCCTACGGCGGCGTGACGGTGGAGCCGCACGCTGTGCAGGACCGGGTGCCCGTGTGGGTCGGCGGCCGGAGCGGTCGCGCCCTGCGCCGCGCCGTGGAACTCGGCGACGGGTTCAGCCCGTTCGCCCTGTCGCCCGACGAGGTCGCCACCATGCTGTCGCGCGTCGAGACCCCGGAGGGATTCGACGTGGTGCTGCCCAGCGGTCCGGTGGACCCGCTCGGCGATCCGGACGGAGTCCGGAGCCGTCTCGACTCGCTGCAGGCGGCCGGCGCGACGATCGTGACAGCATCCATCGCCGCCACCGGTCTGGATCACTACACCGACCAGCTCGACGCACTCCACTCCCTCGCCCGTGCGCAGGGCGCCGTGTTCAGCCCCGCGGCGGAGGGCCCCCGATGAATGTCGACGAGCGGCTCGAGGCTCTCGAGACCCGGCTGCGCCTCGTGGAGGACAGGCTCGCGATCACCGATCTCGTCTACCGCTACGGTCCCGCGATCGACACCGGGTCGGTCGACGACGTGCTCGCTCTCTTCACCGAGGACGGCGTGTACGACGTCGACACCGGCAGGCTCTCCGGTGCGCAGGAGATCGCGGACATGGTGACCGGCGATCCGCACCAGGGGCTCATCCACCGCGGCTGCAGTCACGTGATGAGCGCGCCGCAGATCCGGATCGACGGCGACCGTGCGAGCGTCGTCAGCTACTCGCAGCTGCTCCTGCGCGACCCCGCCAGGGACACCTTCACCGTGCTGCGTGCGACGGTCAATCACTGGGCGCTCACCCGCACCCCCGACGGGTGGCGGGTGGCCCAGCGCACCGCACGCAAGGTCGACGGATCCGACGAGGTGCGCGCGCTGCTCGCCTCCCACGGCCTCGACCGGACGTCAGAGAGCAGCTGAGTCGCCGAGCGGCTCATCCGCACCGAGCCGGAAGTGCGACCGGTCGGGCCGGGCGAGCATCCTCGACAGCGTCGCGCGGTCGAACGGCCACAGGTCCACCGCACCGGACTCGGTGAGGTACCAGGAATCGCATCCGCCTGTCTTCCACACCGTGGTCTCCGACGCCGCCGCCACCTGGGCGTTGAACTCGGCCGTCGCCTCCTCGGTGACCTCTATCCGGTCCACCTCTCCGTTCCGGAACAGGTCGAACCACTGCGCCAGGTACCGTGCGGTCTTCTCGGCCGTGTACTGCAGGGAGATCGAGCCGGTCGGTGAGTTGGGTCCAAGGACGGTGAACAGGTTGGGGAAGCCCGGGATCGCCGTCATCCGGTACGCCCGCGGACCGTCCCGCCACGCCTCGTCGATCGTGAGTCCGCCGCGGCCGACCACCGTCATCGGGCGCATGTAGTCGTGCGCGCGGAAGCCGGTCGCCAGAATGATCACGTCCACCTCGTGGAGCCGCCCGTCGGCGGTCACGATCCCCTCCGGCCGGACCTCGGTGATGGACTCGGTCACGAGGTCGGCGTTGCCGGCGGTGATCGCACGGTAGTAGGTGCCCGACACCACCTGCCGCTTGCACAGCGGCTGGTAGTCGGGCGTCAGGTCGGCCCGCAAGTCGCTGTCGCGGACTTGCGCGCGCAGCGACAGCCGCGCGTAGGCCTGAACGGCTCGGCGGCGCCACGTGTCTTTGCGGACGATGTCGGCCAGAATTCCCGACCCCCACAGCAGGCCTCGGTACAGCGCGTGATGCAGGCGCGGCGACGCGGCCAGGACGGTGTCCGCGAAGGGCAACTGCGGCAACGACATCGGCGCCCAGAGGATCCACTGCGGGGTCCGGGTGAAGTGGAGCAGTTCCCGGGCTTCCGGCTGTAGCGCGGAGACCACCTGCACGCCGGTGGAGCCGGTGCCGATCACCGCGATCCGCTGTCCTGAGGTGCGCACGTCGTCGTCCCAACGCGCGGTGTGCACCACCGGTCCCGCGAAGCTGTGGAGCCCGGGGATGTCGGGGATCGACGGGTTGTGCAGCACCCCGGTGGCGCAGACGACGAAGTCAGCGTCCACCGTCTCCCCGTCAGCGAGAGTGACCGTCCACCGACCGGTGGCGTCGTCGAAGACGCTGCTGACGACCTCGGCGTTCAGCCGGATCCGGTCGCTCAAGCCCAGGCGTTCGACGACGTCCCGGTGATACCGCTGGATCTCCGGACCACTGGCCCAGATCTTGGGCCAATCGGGTTTGGGTGCGAATCCGAACTGGTAGAGCTGCGAGGGCACGTCGCACGTGAGACCCGGGTAGTGGTTCCAATGCCATACCCCGCCGACGTCGTCGCCCTTCTCGTAGACGGTGAAGTCGGTGAACCCGGCCTCCTGCAGGACATGTGCCGTGGTGATGCCGGCTATCCCCGCACCGATGACGACGATCCGCGGCGATCGGCGGGCCGTCACAGCGCGGCCCGAGTCTCAAGAGCCCGGGCGACGGCCTCGGCCACGGTCGATCGCGCGGCGTCGAATGCGCGCTCCCGGTGATCCCGGTTCATGAAGTTCCATCCGAGACCGGCCATGTCTGCCGCACCGGGGGCGATGTGGACCACCTCGGTCCCGCGTCGACGGACGGTTGCGATCTCGGCGTCGAGCACGGCCGACATCGGCCGCCGGAGAAGAGCTCGTTCGGCGAGTCCGCCGATTCCGGGGGCCCGCACGGACGGCGCCGACGCCATCGGGGTGATCAGGTAGATCAGATCCGCTTCGTCTCGCGCGACCAGATCCACCGAGGCGGTGGACGCGGCCCCGCCGTCGACGTACTCGCGGCCCTCGATCGCCACCGGGGGCATCCATCCGGGAATCGCCCACGAGGCGCGCAGCGCCTCGCCTGCGCCGGCCTTCGGTGCACCCGGAGCACCGAACGCGACGCGCGCGCCGTCGTCCACGCGGTACGCGACCATGCGCGCGCCGGGATGCGGCAGTCGGCCGTAGTCCGCGGTCACCGCGTCCGCGAGTCGCTGAAGCCAGGAGGCATCACCGCGCCCGCGGGGAGCGATGCCGGTCAGCGCGGCGTGACCGCCGCGCCTGGTCCACAGCGTAGAGGGTCGAGGTCGCGCCGGACGCGGCAGCGGAGGCAGGCTCGGGGGCGTGGCAGCCGAGTGCGCCCGGAGAATCGGGCTGGTGGCCCGACCGGCCTGCATGTCTGCGAGGTCGGCGGCAGTGAATCCGCCGGCGAGCATCGTCACCATCTCCGCACCGGCGGAGGTGCCCTGCAGCACCGTCGCCTCCGCCGGGTCCCAACCGGTCTGCCGAGTCAGCTCGTCGAGGGCGGCGATCGCCCACGCTCCGCCGATGGTCCCGCCGCATCCGATCACGAGGGCCGTCTTCGTCATCGCGCCCGCACCTCGCTCGTGCCCGCAGAGTCCACTACCGCGCCGTCGACCACCGTGCCGCCGGAGTGGCCGCCCGCCGCGTGATCGCTCGCCTGCCTCGCGATCCGTGCGAGGTACGCCGATCGCTCCGCGGCGTCCAGGGCCAGCGCCTGACCGTGTCCGGCCAGAGTGCGCGCGACGCGTTCCACCGACTCCGGGACGAACAGGTCGGCGATCGACCATCCGGGCAGCACCCATCCGGGGACCGACGTGCGGGCCGCTCGCGTGCGAACCGTGCGGACCACGGCACGGGCGACATCCTGCGGGTCGACGGTGGGAAGCACGCCTCCGAGGTCCGCTCCGGAAGCCAGCTCGGTGCGGACCGCTGCGGGCAGAATCGCGGACACGGTGACGCCCGTGCCGTCGTATTCGCGGCGGGCGGCCAGCGAGGCGCCGTAGGCGGCGAACTTGCTGGCGTTGTACGAGACCATTCCCGGCAGTGGCAGCATTCCGGCCATCGACGCAATGTTGACGATGTGGCCTCTCCCCTCGCCGAGCATCGAAGGCAGGACGGCGCGCATCCCGTTCAGCATGCCCCGGACGTTGACGTCGAGGATCAGATCGGCGGTGGCCTCCGACTCCTCGAGGAACGCGCCCACCGGCATCACACCCGCGTTGTTGACCAGGATGTCGATGCGCCCGCACTCGTCGAGGACCTTCGAGACGAACTCACGCCAGGAGACGGCGTCGGTCACGTCCAGCACCGCCGACCGCGCACCGTCGATGACGCCAGCCGTGTCAGCGGCGACGTCGGCGTCCACGTCCCCGATCCAGACCGTCGCCTCCGCCTCCGCGAACTGTCGGGCGATCTCGGCGCCGATCCCCCGCGCCCCACCGGTGACTACGACGACGGCGCCGGGCGGCTCGATCCGCGGATTCGACCGCGCGTACGACCCCGGAACCAACTCGCTCAGCATCTCGGACAGCCTCACGGCCCACCTTCTCTCGGATCTTGCCATTGGATGATGGCACCGATGATCGTTCAGATACCATCGGTATGTCAATACCTTCGGTATCTGAAATGAGGAGGTCCGATATGGCCAGGATCAGCCGCGCCGACCAGAAGGAGCGGAACCGAGCGGCTCTTCTCGCCACCGCACGCACCCAGTTCCTCGACGCCGGCTACGCGGCGACCAGCCTCGATGCGATCGCCGAGGCGGCGGGCTTCTCGAAGGGCGCGGTGTACTCCAACTTCAAGGACAAGCCGACGCTCTGCCGGGCCGTGCTCGAGGACATCCACGGGGAGAAGCTGAACGAGCTGCGCGGCATCGTCGAACAGAGCACCGACCTGCACGGGATGCTCGACGCTTTCGCAGCGTGGGTGCGCCGCACCATCGGCGACGTGGAGTGGACGATGCTCGAAATGGAGTTCGCGGTGCTCTCACGGCATCATCCGGAACAGAAGGCGATGATCGTCTCCCTGCGTGAGGATGCGCGCGACGCCCTGGCCGGGCTTCTCGAAACCGTTCTCGGAGACTTCTCGCCGCTCATCGACCAGGCGGCGGCGGACACCTCGAATCCGGTGCCCACGCGGGACGAGATCGCCGACCTGATTCTCAGCACCGGAATCGGGCTCGGGATCCAACGAGCCATCGACCCGGCCGTGTCCGTCGAACCCGGCATCGCGTTGATCCGGTCGGCGTTCGGCCGGTGAGTCGACTCAGCGCGTGCGGACGATGGCCGTTCCGGTCGCGCGGTCGTGCATCGCGCGACCGTTGTAGTCGTTGATGAGTGCCGGCACCACGAAGATCAGAATCGCTTGGCGGCCGAGGGCCCGAATCGGCCCGACCGCGGCCCTCGGCGTCTCCCCGCGAGCCTCCGCGGCGCCGCGATCACTGCCCAGATCCACCCGTACCACCCGCGTGCCCGCGATGAACTGCCCCGGGGTGAAGCCGAAGAAGGCCACCGCCAGCACACCGATCACGAACCAGATGATCAACTGCGGCGTCGCCGCCGCACGCATGGTCATCTCCAGACTCGACGCCATCTCCTGAGCCGGCCGCACGCCGACGATCACGATCGCGAGGCCGCCGGCGATCAGCCAGTCGAACAGCAACCCCACCACGCGCAGCCACCCGCCGGCGAGAGCGCCCGGTCCGTCCTGCGGCAACCCGAGATCCTGCCCGCGGTACTCGTTCTCCGTGGCACCCGGGAACTGCGGCCCCGACAGCCACGTACTCGTCGCGCGCGCCACTACTGGGCCCCTCGGGAAACGGTCATGAATACCACGGTCATGAATGCCATGGTAGCCAGCTTCCCCGTGCACCCCAATAACGTGACTCCGACCACACCGCCGTGCGCGCGACGCGGTCTTTCGTAACGCGCCGGCCATCGGTGTAACACGGGGGAAACATTGGTTTAGCGCACGAGCAACGTCATCTCCGTACTCTGGTTGCCGAGATTCGTGCTGCCCTCGCGAGGGTGGCACGGGTTCTGTGTCAGAGAGTTTCTGACCGGATCTTCACCAAGAAGGAGTCAGGCGAACCGTGTACAACACGAACGAGGAACTGCTCGAGGGGATCAAGGCCGAAGGTGTCGAGTACGTCGACATCCGCTTCTGTGACCTGCCGGGAACGATGCAGCACTTCTCCATCCCCGCAGCAGCATTCACCGAGGACGTCTTCGAAGAGGGCCTGGCATTCGACGGTTCGTCGGTTCGCGGCTTCCAGTCGATCGACGAGTCGGACATGATGCTCCTCCCCGACCCGGCCACCGCGCGGATCGACCCGTTCCGCAAGGCGAAGACGATGAACATCAGCTTCTTCGTTCACGACCCGTTCACCCGCGAGGCCTACAGCCGCGATCCCCGCAACGTCGCGCGCAAGGCCGAGGAGTACCTCGCCTCCACCGGCATCGCCGACGCCTGCTTCTTCGGCGCGGAGGCCGAGTTCTACATCTTCGACTCGGTCTCGTTCAGCTCCGAGATGAACTCGACCCACTACGAGGTCGAGTCGGAGTCAGGTTGGTGGAACGCCGCGTCGCCGACCAACCCCGACGGCACCCCGAACAAGGGCTACAAGGTCCGCCAGAAGGGCGGCTACTTCCCCGTCGCCCCGTACGACCACTACGTCGACCTGCGCGACGAGATGTCGACCAACCTGACCAACTCGGGCTTCACCCTCGAGCGCGGCCACCACGAGGTCGGCACCGGCGGCCAGGCGGAGATCAACTACCGCTTCAACACGCTGCTGCACGCCGCGGACGACGTTCAGCTGTTCAAGTACATCATCAAGAACACCGCGTGGCAGAACAACAAGTCGGTCACCTTCATGCCGAAGCCGCTCTTCGGCGACAACGGTTCGGGCATGCACGCTCACCAGTCGCTCTGGAAGGACGGCAAGCCGCTGTTCCACGACGAGTCGGGCTACGCCGGACTGTCGGACATCGCGCGCTACTACATCGGCGGCATCCTGCACCACGCTCCGTCGCTGCTGGCCTTCACCAACCCGACCATCAACTCCTACAAGCGCCTGGTTCCGGGCTACGAGGCTCCGATCAACCTCGTCTACAGCCAGCGCAACCGCAGCGCCTGTGTGCGCATCCCGATCACCGGCAACAACCCGAAGGCCAAGCGCATCGAGTTCCGCTGCCCCGACAGCTCGGGCAACCCGTACCTGGCATTCGCGGCGATGATGATGGCCGGCCTGGACGGCATCAAGAACCGCATCGAGCCGCACGAGCCGGTCGACAAGGACCTCTACGAGCTCCCGCCGGAGGAGGCCAAGGGCATCCCGCAGGCACCGACCTCGCTGTCTGCCGTGATCGATCGCCTCGAGCAGGACCACGACTACCTGACCAACGGCGGCGTCTTCACCGAGGACCTCATCGAGACCTGGATCGCACTCAAGCGCGAGAACGAGATCGAGCCGATCCAGATCCGCCCGCACCCGTACGAGTTCAACCTGTACTACGACTGCTGACGTCTGACCTGCTAAGACGGGTCTCCCGTCCGCAGTGCGTCCGCAGTAGAGTCGACCCGCTCCGCGATCACCTTCCCGATCGCCGAGCGGGTCGGCTCGTCTGAGTCCGGCGATGACAGAGCCGATCCACCCGCTCGGGCTCACGTCCATCCGTGACGAGCCCCGTTCCCTCTGCTCGACGAACCGTCGACCGGGCTCGATGTCGCCGCGCATGAACAGTGCCGAGACAGACGTGCGCAGGTGCCCGCGCCGGCCTACCCGATGAGATCGAGCGCCAGGTCTCGCGCTCGGTCGAGTTGCTCCTCGCTTCCGAAGAGTTCGCGGTGGACGTTCGCCGCACACAGGTAGGCGTCGATGCGGAACGCGTCCCCGGCCGGGTCAGCGACCCCCGCCTCTCGCAACTCGGACTCCAGCAGATCGAGCCACTCACGCTTCAACGCACGCACCGCGTCCGCTACGTCACCCTCACGGCGCCCGTACTCGGCCGTACTCGCGACGATGAAGCAGCCGCCGGGGAAGACCGCTGCCCGCAGGTAGGCGACCCAGCAGTCCAACAATGCCCGCAACCGCGGCCTGCCCGGCTCATGTCCCCATGCCGGAGCCACAACCGCCTCCAGATAGATCGCGCGCGCCTCGGCGACAGCAGCCACCTGGATCGCCTCCCTGGTACCGAACACCGTCAGGATCCCGCTCTTACTCAACCCGGTCGCCGCCGCGAGCGACCCGACGCTGATCGAGTCGAGCCCATGGGTGGTGGCGATCTCCGCCGCCTTCCGCGCGACGGTGCGACGCGTGAGATCTCCACGCGCACGGCGCCCGTCGACCTTCGAGCCCGACGTCATGGTCCGAGAATATGCGACCGACTTGACGCGAACCATCGGCGCTACCTACGCTCCACAACAACACGTCCGATCGAACGTATAGTTTGGAGACCCTCCGTGCCCGTCCCCTCCGCAGAGCTCCTGCACGACACCATCGACATCGACGCCACCCCGGAACAGGTCTGGGAACTGATCAGCGACCTGCGCCGCATGCCGCAGTGGAGTCCCCAGGTCGACTCCGTGCGGCTGCGCGAAGGCTTCGACCGGATCGAGCTCGGTGCCGAGTTCACACATCTCAACCATGAAGGCGACCTCAAGTGGACAACCCACAGCACGATCGTGCGGTTCGAGCCTGAGCAGGAGATCGCCTTCCGGATCGAGGAGAACTGGGTCGTCTGGTCGTTCCAGACCACTCCCCTGCCCAAGGGCCAGACGCGCCTGAGCCAGCGGCGCGAGACACCGGCCGGCATCTCCGACTACTCACGGGAACTCACCGAGAAGTACCTCGGCGGACAGCAAGCCTTCACTCAGGTCTTGCGCGCCGGAATGCGTCAGACGCTCGAGGCGATCAAGGCCGCCGCCGAACAGTCCGACCGCACCACCTGATCCGAGGCCACCGGCAAGTCGGTTCCCCAGCCTTGTCGCGTGCGATTGTTCGCGCGTGTGCCCGACTGAACGGGTCGTGACCGGTCCCGCGACACCAGCGCTGTTTCTGTGCCTTCCGGCGCGCTGTGCGCGCAACCACCGCCGTCCGCGGTGCTACAACTTACTGCGAGTCCGCCGGTCCCGATCGGCGTCTCCTTCCGGCGCCCTCCCGGCCCCCCGATACCGCAGCGGCTCGCGTCGCTCACGGAAGTGAAAAGAACTCGTATGAAGATCCGTTCCCTGGCAGGTCTGTTCGCCGGCCTGCTCACCCTGACGGCCGCTGCGACCGGTACGACGGTCATGGCCGCGTCCGCGTCCGCCACGGCTCCCTCCCACATCGTGTCGGTGGCCGACGGTGCCACCCCGCAGCACAAAGTGGTCACCGTCTACTCGCAGTCGATGCAGCGCGACATCCCGCTCGACGTCCTGCGGCCCGCCGACACCCGCAAGCCGGCTCCGGTGCTGTACCTGCTCAACGGCGCCGGCGGCGGCGAGGACTCCGCGAGCTGGGCCCTGCGCACCAACTACGTCGAGTTCTTCCGCACCAAGCACGTCAACGTGGTGACCCCGCTCAAGGGCATGTTCTCCTACTACACCGACTGGGAGCGCGACGACGAGGTCCTCGGCAAGCAGAAGTGGCAGACCTTCCTGACGAAGGAGCTTCCTCCCCTGCTCGACAAGAGGTTCAAGACCAGCGGAAAGAACGGCATCGCGGGCATCTCGATGGCGGGCACATCGGTACTGAACCTCGCCATCGCCGCGCCGGCGCTGTACAAGATCACTGCCTCGTACAGCGGCTGCGCTCGCACCAGCGACAAGGTCGGCCAGCAGTACATCCGCACGGTGGTGGAGAGCCGAGGCAAGGCCGACACCCGCAATATGTGGGGACCGTACGACGGCCCCGGCTGGCGCAAGAACGATCCGTACCTCAACGCCGAGAAGCTCCGCGGCACCCAGATCTATCTCTCCTCCAACTCCGGGCTCCCCGGGCAGGACGAGTCGATCGAGCCCGGAAGCACCGCGGCGCAGGGCGTCTCGCTGGCCGACCGGGTGGCTCTCGGCGGCGCCATCGAAGCCGCCACCAACGTCTGCACCCAACAGATGGCGCAACGCCTGGCGCAGCTGAAGATCCCCGCCCGCGTGGAACTGCATCCGCAGGGCACCCACTCGTGGGGCTACTGGGAGCGCGAACTGCACTCGTCCTGGCCGATGATCGCCAAGGCCATCGGAGCCTGACCGGAACCGGGCACCACACGTGCGAGCGGCGGCTCGGAGTCCTGTCGGGGGACTCCGAGCCGCCGCTCTGTGTGAGGTGTGCCACCGACGTTTTCGTGCCACGTCCGGGCCCAGGAACCTATCAGTCCGGGCTGCTAGTGTCGTCGCCCATGAAGCGCAAGTCTCTCCTCCTGGTCCCCGCGGCGGCGGCCCTGCTGGCCGCGGCCGGATGCTCCTCCGACGACACCGCGGGCAGCGCGCAGACCAGCCTCGACGTGACCACGCCCAGTCCGACGATGGACGGCGGGATGTGCCCGGAGGCCGATCCGCCGGCCGACACCAGACCGCAGTGGCAGGTGATGGGTGCGACGGGCAGCGCGGAGATCGCCGCCTCCACCGATACCGCCGGGCCGCTCATCAAGATCACCCCGCCGTTCAGCGTCGATGAGACCCAGGTCAAGACACTGGCACCGGGAACCGGCGACGAGATCACGGACGCCTCCATCGTCAACGTCTGCTACGAGGGCGTCGACGGCCGCGACGGCCAGACCTTCGACAGCTCCTACCAGAAGGGCACGCCCACCCGCCTGCACGCCGACGGCGTGGTTCCGGGTTTCCGCAAAGCGCTCGTCGGACAGCGCGTCGGCGCCTCGGTGGCAGTGGTGATGACCTCCGCCGACGGATACCCCGACGGCAGTCCCGACGGAACCATCAAGCCCGGAGACAGCATCGTGTTCGTCCTCAAGATCATGGCTGCGGAACCGGCCTCGGCGACCGACGGATAGGCTGATCGACCATGAAGCTCAAGGCACTGGTCCTCCTTCCCCTCGCCGCCTCCGCGCTCGCCCTGACCGCGTGCTCGTCCGACGACGGCGACAGCTCGGCCGCCGACACCACGAGCTGCGCGCCGACGCCGCAGAACGTCTCCGGAGCGCCCTCGTGGACCGTCGACGGCGTGCAGGGTAAGGCCGCTTTCACCGTCACCGACGACGCGAAGAACGCTGCGCCGGCGATCACCCTGACCACACCGTTCAAGGTCGACAAGACTCAGGTGAAGACGCTCATCGCGGGAAATGGCTCCGAGGTGACCGACGCGACCACCGTCTCCGTCTGCTACGAGGGGGTCAACGGCACCACGGGTCAGGTCTTCGACAGCGCTTACCAGCGAGGCGAGCCGGCCCAGTTCCCGGCCTCCGGCGTGGTTCCCGGCTTCCGTCAGGCCCTCGTCGGCCAGAAGGTCGGCTCCACCGTCGTCGTGGTGATCCCCTCCGCCGACGGCTATCCCGACGGCAATCCGGGCGCTTCCATCAACAAGGGCGACACCATCGTCTTCGGGCTCAAGATCCTGGAGGCACAGGGCTGAACCGGCCTCGGTCGGCTCATCCGCGCAGGCGTCTGCGCAGCACCTTGCCGGTGGCCGTCTTCGGCAGGGCAGGGAGCACGGTGATGCTGCGGGGACGTTTGTACGCCGCGAGCTGAGCCGCCGCGAACTCCTCGATGTCGGTGACGGTGGCGGTGGCCCCGGATTCGAAGGCGATGAAGGCGCTGACCACTTCGCCTCGTGTGTCGTCGGGCACTCCGACGACGGCGGCCTCGGCGATCGCCGGATGGCGGTAGAGCACCTCCTCCACCTCGCGCGGCCAGACCTTGTAGCCGGCGGTGGTGATCATGTCCTTACGCCGGTCGATCAGGAACACCCACCCGTCCGTATCGCGGAAGCCGATGTCGCCGGTCCGCAGCGCGCCGTCGCCCGGGCCGCCGACGATCGAACCGTCCTGCCAGTACCCGGGGCTCACCTGCGGTCCGGCGATCTCCACCTCGCCGATGACACCTGGGGCGACCGGCTCGCCGGAGTCATCGAGGATTCGGCAGCGCGTGGCCGCGACCGGCATCCCGATCGACAGTGCGCCGGACTCGCGGTCGATCGGCCCGAGCCGCCCCACGGGCGTCGCTATCGCGGGCGAGGTGGTCTCGGTGAGCCCGTAGACGATGCTGAGCTCGGTGCCCGTGCGTTCGGCCACCCGTGCGGCGGTGTCCGCCGACACCGGCGCACCGCCGGTCGCGAGCCATTTCACGGACCGGAAGTCGTCGGGACCGTCGGCTTCCTCGGCGAGCGCGACGATCGCACTGATGACGCCGATCACGAATGCCGGCCGATGCTCGCGCAGCGCGCGCACCAGCACCGGCGGATCGAACCGGTGCGCGAGGATCAGCGGCGCCCCCACACGCAGCGCGAGCGCCACGTGGCCGACGATTCCGGTGACGTGGAACAGCGGAGTGATCCCGAGGATCTCGTCATCGGAGCCGATCGTCGTCCACCGGCGGAACAGCTCTGCGCCCGCGGTGAGGTTGCCGTGGGTCACCACGGCGGCCTTCGGCACTCCGGTGGTGCCCGACGTGTACAGCAGCAGAGCGGGGTCGTCGCGGCCCGGATCGGCGCCGCGTACCGGGCCGGACCACGGCAGCGCGGGCAGCGATCCCGGCGCCGGGTCGGTCTTCGCCGCCCAGTCGCCGATCGAGGTCAGCACCACCGTCCGCACATCGGTGTCGCCGTCGGCGATCACCGCTTGCGCACCCGCGGCGTACAACTCGTCGAGACACACGAGCGCCCGCGCACCGGTGTCGACCAACGCGAACGCCGTCTCCCGCCGGGTGTTCATCGGGTTGAGCGGTACCGCGATCCCGCCGGCCTTCCACGCGGCGACGAGGGCGATGACGAATGCGGGGCTGTTCTGCGTGAGGATCGCCAGCCGGTCGCCCGAGGAGAATCCCTGTCCGATCAAGTGGTGCGCGAGCGCATCCGAATGCCTGTCGACGTCGCGCATCGTGAGCACGCCGTCGAAGTAGCGGATCAGCGGACGGCCGGAGCCGGCGGCGACCGCCTCGTGGAACATCGTGAGCCCGGATGTCGGCCTCGGCAGGTCGGATCCGTCGTCGATCATCAGTTCGCGCCCTCATTCGTCGCTGGTTGCCCGCACCCGCGATTGTAAGCGGCGGCAACCGGGACAAGGTCGCTTTCGCGGCCCGGTCGCGCCCCGGAACCGTTGCGGCCTATTACCGTTGACCCCATGCCCGATCCATGCGCCCGCGCGCAGCTGATGATCCGGCCGGCTCGCGAGCTCGCCGGGATCTCGATGCGAGAGCTCGCCCGTCGCGTGGGAGTCAGCGTCGGGACGATGAGCGGGATCGAGACCGGCAAGACCGCGGCCTCACCGGAACGGCTCGCGGCCATCGCCGCCGAACTCGACACGACGATCACCGCGCTCACCGAGCTCCAGTCACCACAGCCGGCCGACGCGGCCAAGGAGTTCGACTGGCGCGACTATCCCGACCGCGAGATCGACCCCGCCCTCGCCGCGGCCATCGGTTGCTTCGTGGAGACCGGATATCACGGCGCGACCATGAGGACCGTCGCGGCCGCGGCCGGACTCAGCGCAGCCGGCGTGTATCACCACTATCCGAGCAAGCAGTCGTTGCTCACCGCCGTCTTCGACCTCGCGTACACCGAGCTCGCGGCACACGTCGAGGCCGCCGCGGACGTCGACGACCGGGTGCTCGCACTCGGCAACGTCTGCGAGGCGGTCGCGCTGTTCGCCGCGGTTCGGCGCGACGTGATGCGGATCGTCGTGACCGACCGTGCCAACCTCGACCCCGCGGACCGGCCGCGAATAGAGGCGGTGTCGGGGCGGCTGCTCGAGGTGGTCCGCGCGCAGTTGCCCGACGGCGACGACGAGGACTCCACGGCGACCGCGCGCGCCGTCCTCGACCTCTGCACCGGCGTCTGCCGGCTGGAGCGCATCGACGATCCCGCCGACATCGCGGTCCGCTACCGCCGTTTCGGTCTCCGTCTCGCGGGACTAGACGGCGTCGGGTCCCGGCCGGGCTGAGCCGGTCGGGACCCGACCGCCGACAGGCGCGGGGCGACGCCGTTCAGGCGCGCGCGGCCGCCTGGTCGCGCAGCGTGCGGCGCAACACCTTGCCGGTCGCGGTCTTCGGCAGTTCGTCGAGGATCTCCACCGATCTCGGGTACTTGTAGGCCGCCATCTGCGACTTGCAGAACTCGACGATCTCCTCGCCGGTGGCGGCCTTGCCCGGTTGAAGGGAGACGAAGGCCTTCACCGTCTCCCCCCGGTACTCGTCGGGCACGCCGACCACCGCTGCCTCGGCGACGGCCGGATGACCGTACAAGACGTCTTCCACTTCACGGGGCCACACCTTGTAACCGGATGCGTTGATCATGTCCTTCTTGCGATCGACCAGGTAGAACCAGCCGTCGGAGTCCATGAAGCCGACGTCGCCGGTGCGCAGTTCACCGCCGGGAATCGACTCGGCGGTGGCGTCCGGACGGTTCCAGTATCCCGGCACCACCTGGGGCCCCGAGGTCGCGAACTCGCCGATCGCACCCACCGGCAGGTCTTCACCGTCGTCGTCGACGACCCGGACCACGGTGTTGAACACCGGCACCCCGACCGACAGGGCCCCGGACTCGCCGTCCACCGGCGCCCGCACTCCGAAGGGCACCGCATGCGACGGTGAGTTGGTCTCCGTGAGGCCGTAGATGTTGTGGATGTACGCACCGAACACCGATTCGAGACGATCGGCCACCGCGGGCGCGATCGGCGCGCCGCCCGAGTACAGGGCCCGCAGCGAGTCGAAGTCACCCGGCCGCGCGCCGCCGGAGTCGGCGAGGGCGATGTAGGCGGTGATCGCACCGACGGTGAACGTCGGACGGTGTTCGCGCACGGCGTCCACCATCACCGCGGGCGCGAACCGGTGCGTGAGGACCAGCGGAATCCGGAGCAGCGGAGCGAGCATCACGTGGCCCACGAGACCGGTGATGTGGAACAGCGGCGCGACGCCGAGCACCACGTCCTCACCGGTGAGCCCGATCCAGTCCCGGTAGGTCTGCGCATTGAACGCCAGGTTGCCGTGAGTATTCAACGCACCCTTGGGTTTTCCAGTGGTACCGGACGTGTAGGTCAAGACCGCCAGATCGTCCGCAGACGGCGCCGTCGGCGTCACGGGAGTGCCGTCGTGCTCGGCGATGATCGCCGACAGGGCACGGGTGCCGACCGGCACGTCGGCGCTCTGGTCGCCGAGCACCCGGTCGTCGTCGCGCGACTGACCGTCGAGCGCCGACACCGAGATCACCGTGCGGACGGCGGTCGTGCCGCCCGCGATGACCTCCGCGGCCACCTCGTCGTACAGAGTGTTCAGCGTCAGCAGCGCCGTCGCCCCCGAATCCTCGAGGAGGTAGGCGAGTTCTCGCTGTCGATTCATCGGGTTGACGGCCACGGCGGATCCGCCGGCCTTCCACGCCGCGAGGAGTCCGATCACGAACGCCGGGTTGTTCTGCACGTAGACCGCCAAGCGATCCCCGGCCGTGAAGCCGTCGGCGCGCAGTGCACCGGCGAGCGCGTCCGCGGCCGCGTCGAGTTCGCCGTAGGTCAGCACTCCGTCGAAGTACTTGATCGCCGGAGCGTCAGGAGCGTGGGCGGCGGCGCTCATGAAGATCTGGAGTGCGGACGCGTTCTCCGCGGTGATGTCCGTCGGCGTACCGGCCCGATACCGCGCGAGCCAGGGACGGTCGGTGTACGCGCTCACTTGATCGCCACCGGGTTCACCGGGGCACCGGTGGCGCGGTGGATCTTGAGCGGGGCCGCGACGTAGAACGACGTGTAACGACCGTCCGCCGCGGAGTCCTCGGCGAGTCGCTCCAAGTCGCAGATCTCGGTGAACGCGATACCGAGATTGCGCATCAGCGCGTTGTGCAGCACCAGCGCGACTCCGCTGTCGGGGTCGAAGGTCACCTCGTTGGCGATGGTGTCGGTGACCAGGTTCGGGATCTCCATCTCCTGGAACCACTCGACGAGCTCCGGCGAGTACACCAGTCCCGACTCGCAGAAGTCCTCGTAGAAGGCGTCTCCCTTCTCGAAGAACAACTGCAGGTGGTTGGTCCGGATCATGAGGATGTCGCGCTCGGCGATCGGCGTGCCCTGCGCTTCGGCGCAGGCGATCAGATCCTCGTGCGTGAACGTCTCCCCCGGGTCGAGATAGTCCTTCCCGCGGAATCGGGCCATGTCTAGCAGATTCGCCCGCCCCGCGACACCGCGCTGGGCGATCGGCTCCACGCTCGCCTTGTCGAGGCCACCGATGGTGGTGCGGGCGTCGAAGCCGTTCCAGATCTTGCCGTCGTACCAGACGTGGCCGAGCGCGTCGTATTGCGTGGACCCCTGCAGGAATGCGTTCAGCTTGTCGTCGGCGTAGTGCAATCCGCCCGGGAACGCCGGCCCGTCGCCGCCCTCGTCCCAGTGCGACTCGTCCAAGATCATCTCGCGGGTGGCCGGACTGCGGCCCGGCCACACCGGATCGCCGGCGGGGTCTCCGATGAGCCGCTGCAGCGTGAACAGTTCGCCCTTCCGGATCTCCGACGCCCCCGCGAGAACCTGGTCCGGGGTCAGGTAGTTCAACGATCCGACCTCGTCGTCGGGGCCCCACTTGCCCCAGTTGGACGGTGCGTCGGCCAGCAGATCGGTAAGGTCGGGAGCATCGGTCATGGGAGTCACACCTTCCAGAATTGAACACTCACTACCGAGCGTTCGGTTTGTTCAGGTGTGACTACACTCACCCCTCTTCTTCCAGATGTCAAGGCTTCGCCGCGGAATCGCGTGAAAGCCGACGTCAGCGATCCCGTCGCGACGGAGCGAACGGTGTGATGAACTCCGGGGCCCCACCGGTTCGGCGCAGCAGCGGCGAGCCGAAGAACGGCGCCACCAGCCGGCAGGGCACCACGCGCACGTCGCGGCCCTCGAGAGCGTTGACGACCATCGCCGCGGCGCGCGGCGAGCCGCAGATGCCCAGGTGGTCGGAGAAGTCCTTGCCGCACCCGTCCTGCAGGACGATGTTGGTGACGTCGTGACCGGGTCCGCCCTCCACCTGCCCCGAGGTGTACGGGCGCACCAGTTCGTCGTGAACCGTGGAGATGTTGGTGTACGCGGTCCCGCGCACGTACGGACTGCCGCCGGAGTTCAGGCGGCGCAGGAACGTCGACCCCTGCATCATCTGCGGCAAGGCATGACATGGGATCACCGCGCTCGGATCGATCCCCAGCCGGCGCTCGAGTTGCGCGGCCACAGGGCGTGCGCGGGCGAAAGTCGAGGTCCCCTGCCACAAGGGGGCGAGGGAGACGTATCGTCGGATCCGGTCCTCCCCGCCCAGGAACTTGGCCCAGTACGCCGGGACGAGCGTGCCCTGCGAATGCCCCACCACGTCGATGCGGTCGGTTCCCGTCGATGCCATCACCTTCTCGGCGAATCGGCCGAACTCGGCGGCGCTGTCCTCGATCCGGCGCATGCCGCCGAGCGCGGAGATGGGCCACCTGGCGCCCTCCGTGGCTCCGTAGGTGAGCGTGAACACCGAGAATCCCGCACCCACCAGGAGCGGAACGTACGTGCCCCAGTTGGTCTGCGCACCGCCCGCCGTGCCGTGCACGAGGATCACCGGAACCGGATGCTCCGGATCACACGGAACGTCCCACCGATTCGCGCCCGGCAGCGATCCGCCGGGATGCGCCAGTTCGGGACCGATTCCGGAGAAGAAGTCGTAGACCACCCGGTTGGACGCGCGCTGCCGTTCGCTGCCGACCTCCACGAGCAGGTCGAGAGGCAGAGCCTGCGCGAGCGTCTGCGCCGCACGCAACGCCGGCGCGGCCGCCTTCTGGCCGGCGCGGATACCCGCGGTGATCGCATCGGCGACCGGTCGGCCCCACGCTCGGTGCAGAATGCTCACGTCTCGCAGCACGCCTCTCGTCCGGCCGCGACTCCGTGGGCCGGGTCGATCAGCTCTCGAATACCTCCACCACGACGGCCTTCGCTCGCCGCGTCACCCGCATGTAGTGCTCCAGGAACTCCTGCGCCTCGTCCTGCGGCCATCCCGCAGCGTACGCGACCGATCGCAGAGCGCGCCCCGGCCCCGGCAGTTGATCGACCGGCTTGCCGCGCACCAGCACGAGCGCGTTGCGCGCCTTGGTCGCGGTCAGCCAGGCGTCCGCCAGCATGTCCACCTGGTCCTCGGTGAGCAGCTCCAGCTCCCGGATCGCCTCGAGTGTCTCGAGCGTGGACGTGTTGTGCAGTTGCGGGTACTTGTGCGCGTAGCGCAACTGCATCAACTGCACCGTCCACTCGACGTCGGCGAGCCCGCCGCGGCCGAGTTTGGTGTGAGTGGCCGGATCGGCGCCGCGCGGCAGTCGTTCGGAGTCGACGCGGGCCTTGATGCGCCGGATCTCCCGAACAGCCTCCGCGGACACCCCGCCCTCGGGGTACCGCGTCACGTCGATCATGTGGAGGAAGCGCAGCCCCAGGTCGGAATCGCCGGCCACCGAGTGGGCGCGCAACAGCGCCTGCACCTCCCACGGCTGGGCCCATTGGCGGTAGTAGGCCTCGTACGATCCGAGGGTCCGGACGATTGGCCCGTTCTTCCCCTCGGGCCGCAGACCGACGTCCACCTCGAGCGGCGGATCGGCGCTCGGCGTCCCCAGCAGACTGCGGACCTGGTCGGCCACCGTCTGCGCCCAGCGCAGCGCCTCCGATTCGTCGACGCCGTCGGCCGGCTCGCACACGAACAGCACGTCGGCGTCCGACCCGTAGCCGAGTTCGCCACCGCCGAGCCTGCCCATCCCGATGACGGCGATCCGGGCCGGCGCCCGCGCCCCGCGGTCCAGCGTCGACGCGATCACCTTGTCGAGCGCCGCGCCGAGCACCGCCGCCCAGACGGTCGACAGCGCCCGGCACACCTCCTGCACCGACATCAGCCCGAGCAGATCGGCCGAGGCGATCCGCGCGAGTTCGGCGCGTCGATGCGACCGCGCCACGGCGATCGCCCGGTCGAGGTCGGTGGCCCGCATGGTGGAGGCGACCAGACCTTTCACCACGTCGGCCGAATCGACCTCGGTGAGCTTGGGTCCGGTCGCCCCCGTCGAATACAGCTGGATCACGTCGGGCGAGCGCATCAGCAGGTCGGCGATGTACTCGCTGGTGCCGAGAACGTGCATCAGCCGTTCGGCGACCACCGCGTCGTCGCGCAGCAGGCGCAGGAACCAGTCGACGCCCACCACCTCGTCGCACAGCCTGCGGTAGTTCAGCAGGCCGGCGTCGGGATCGGGGGTGTCGCTGATGTGCTCGAGCAGACTCGGCAGGATCAGCATCTGGATCTGGCCGCTGCGCCCCGGCTCCGATCCGAGCACCCGGATATGCGCGAGCGCGCGATCGGGGAACGCCCAGCCCAGCACGGCGAGCTGACGCTTGGCCGACTCGTCCGACAGCCGCAGCGCCCCCTTGTCGAGTCGGGCGACCGACTCCAGCAGCGGACGGTAGAAGAGCTTCTCATGCAGCTGCCGGACCCGGGTCCGCTGTTTGCGCAGCTCGCGGCCGAGGACCTGGGTCGCGTCCTTGTCGCCCTCGGGCCGCACGTGCGCCGCCCGCGCCAACCACCGCATGGCCGCGGTGTCGTCGGGATCGGGCAGCAGATGAGTGCGCTGCAGGCGCTGCAGTTGCAGGCGATGCTCCAGCATCCGCAGGAACTGGTACGACGCCGAGAAGTTCGCGCCGTCGTCACGCCCGATGTACCCGCCGTCGGTGAGCGCGGCGAGAGCGTCGACGGTCGACTGGACGTGCAATTCCGGATCCACGCGGCCGTGAACCATCTGGAGCAGCTGCACCGCGAACTCCACATCGCGCAGTCCGCCGCGCCCGAGCTTGAGATTGCGAGCCTTCTCCTCCGGCGGCACCAGTGCCTCGACCCGGCGGCGCATCGCCTGCACCTCCGGTACGAAGTCGTCTCGTTCGGACGCGTCCCAGACCATCGGCGAAGTGGCCTCGATGTAGGCGGCGCCGAGCTTCATCGATCCCGTCATCGGGCGGGCCTTCAGCAACGCCTGGAACTCCCAGGTCTTGGCCCACCGACGGTAGTACGCCACATGCGATTCCAGCGTCCGCGTGAGGGCGCCGCGCTTTCCCTCCGGCCGCAGTCCCGCATCGACGTCGAAGAACGCCGACGAGCCGATGCGCATCATCTCCCCCGCGATGCGCGCCGACACCGAGTCCGCCGGCTCGGCGACGAAGACCACGTCTACATCGCTGACGTAGTTCAGTTCGCGCGCCCCGCATTTGCCCATCGCGATCACCGCGAGATCGATCTCGAGGGGATCCTCGTCGAGCACCGTCGCGATCGCCACCGCCAGGGCCGCGGTCATTGCGGCGTCGGCGAGATCGGACAGGCGTGCCCCCACCTCGGGCAGATACAGGACGGGCTCGTCTTCGACCGTCGCCGCCAGATCGTGTGCCGCCAGGACGAGTAACTGGTCCCGGTAGGCGCAGCGCAGCGCGGCTACCGCGTCCGGACCGGTGACCCCGGCGCGGTACAGGAGATCTCCGCGTTCGTCCGCGCCCGGCTCGGGGGTCGCGGCCACCGCGCTCAGCAGCGACTCGCGGACCGCGATCTCGTCCGGCAGCTCGTCGTCGAGAAGCAGCCGCCACGTGCCGGGCTCGGCGACCACGTGGTCGCCCAGCGCGTCCGACCCGCCGAGCACGGAGAGCAGACGCCCCCGGAAATGCTTGTTACGGGCCATCAGCCGGCTGATCTCCGGCCAGGCGTCGGGGTCGGCGTCGCGGAGCCGGATCAGCGCGGCGAGGGCCAGATCGGCGTCGGCCGCCCGCGAGAGCGACCACAACAGGTCGATGTGCTCCGGTTCGGTCCAGCCGAGTGAGGCCAGACGCGCGCGCGCCTCGGGCTGCAGCAGACCGAGGCGGCCGGGGCTGGGGACGGTGGAACGGCCACGGGAAACAGTCACACGTGCCTCCCTTACAGCGGCAGGTAGTTCTCGAGCTCGTACGGCGTCACCCGGCCGCGGTACGCGTTCCACTCCGCGCGCTTGTTGCGCAGGAAGTAGTCGAAGACATGCTCACCCAGCGTCTCGGCCACCAGTTCCGACTTCTCCATCTCGACGAGCGCATCGGCGAGTGAGCCCGGGAGCTCGCGGTAGCCCATCGCGCGACGTTCGGCCTCGGTGAGCGCCCAGACGTTGTCCTCGGCCTCGTCCGGCAGCTCGTACTCGTTCTCGATCCCCTTCATGCCCGCGGCCAGGAGCACCGCGAACGTCAGGTAGGGATTGCACGCGGAGTCGGGTGTCCGGATCTCCACGCGGCGCGACGACGCCTTGTTCGGTGTGTAGAGCGGCAGCCGGATCATCGCCGAGCGGTTGGCGCCGCCCCATGTGGCGGCGGTGGGGGCCTCGTCGCCGTAGATGAGGCGCTTGTAGCTGTTCACCCACTGGTTGGTGACGGCGCTGATCTCACCGGAATGCTTCAGAATCCCCGCGATGAACTGCTTGCCGACCGTCGACAGCTGCATCGGGTCGTCGGGATTGTGGAAGGCGTTGGTGTCGCCCTCGAACAGACTCATATGCGTGTGCATCGCCGAGCCCGGGTACTCGCTGAAGGGCTTGGGCATGAAAGTGGCGCGGACCCCGTCGCTGAAGGCCACCTGCTTCACCAGGTAGCGGAAGGTCATGACGTTGTCGGCCATTGACAGTGCATCGGCGTAACGCAGGTCGATCTCCTGCTGCCCCGGCGCGCCCTCGTGATGCGAGAACTCCACCGAGATGCCCATCGCCTCCAGCGCGTCGATCGCGTGGCGGCGGAAGTTCGGTGCCAGGGCATGGAACGCCTGATCGAAGTAGCCGCCGCGGTCGGCCGGAATCGGCGGCGTGCCGTCGATCGGCTTGTCCTTCAACAGGAAGAACTCGATCTCCGGATGGACGTAGCAGGTGAACCCCTGATCGGCCGCACGGTTGAGCTGCCTGCGCAGCACGTTGCGAGGGTCGGCCCAGGACGGCGAACCGTCGGGCATCGTGATGTCGCAGAAGATGCGCGCCGAGTACAGGTCGCCCTCGTCGCGCCACGGCAGGATCTGGAAGGTCGACGGGTCGGGCTTGGCCACCATGTCGGCTTCGGACACGCGAGAGAAGCCTTCGATCGCCGACCCGTCGAAACCGATGCCCTCGGCGAACGCGCCTTCCAGTTCGGCCGGCGCGATCGCCACCGATTTCAGATAGCCGAGGATGTCGGTGAACCACAGTCGGACGAAGCGGATGTCCCGCTCTTCGAGGGTGCGCAGCACGAATTCCTGTTGGCGGTCCATACCCGAACCTTAGAGGGCCGCGGTTACGCGCGTGTTACACACGCGCGTAACCGCGCCCGCGCGCCAGGGCTTGTCACGACGGGCCCGCCGTGTGACCAATCCCACCGAACCGCGGGTTCTCCCCTCCTCGGCCCGGTGGAACAATCGAGGGCGTCCACACCAACCCGGGTACCCGCACGAGCGGGACTCGAGGCAGAAATGAGGCAGATCATGTCGGATGCACCCGTCTACGGCTCCACTCCGGACACCGGCACGCAGGCACCTCGCCGCGCGACCCGCGTCCACCATCTCGCGCAGTGGAAGGCCGAGGGTCACAAGTGGCCCATGCTGACCGTGTACGACTACTCCACCGCCCGCATCTTCGACGAGGCCGAGATCCCGGTCCTGCTCGTCGGCGACTCGGCCGCCAACGTCGTCTACGGCTACGACACCACCATCCCGATCTCGATCGACGAGTTGATTCCGCTGGTCCGCGCGGTCGTCCGCGGAGCACCGCACGCCCTCGTCGTCGCAGACCTGCCGTTCGGCACCTACGAGGCCGGTCCCCAGCAGGCGCTCGAGACCGCCGTGCGCTTCTTCAAGGAGGGCGGCGCGCACGCGGTCAAGCTCGAGGGAGGCGAGCGCGTCGCACCGCAGATCGCGGCGCTCACGGCTGCGGGCATCCCGGTCATGGGCCATGTCGGGTTCACCCCGCAGAGCGTCAACGGACTCGGCGGATTCCGCGTTCAGGGGCGCGGCGACGCCGCCGATCAGTTGGTCGCCGACGCCATCGCGGTGCAGGAGGCGGGCGCGTTCTCGGTCGTCATGGAGATGGTCCCGGCCGACGTCGCCGGGCAGATCACCCGCAAGCTGACCATCCCGACCGTCGGTATCGGCGCGGGCAATGAGACCGACGCCCAGGTGCTGGTCTGGCAGGACATGGCCGGATACACGCACGGCAAGACCGCCAAGTTCGTGAAGCGCTACGCCGCGGTCGGCGACCAGCTCCGCGAGGCCGCCCGCACCTACGCCGCCGAGGTCGCCACCGCCGCCTTCCCCGGCCCGGAGCACTCGTACTGATCCGAGCCGCGGTCACATCAGCCAGCGCCGATCACCGGTCTCGCACGGGCATGAGCGCCGTCGGCGCGTGACTTAGGCTGAGGGTATGCGCACCCTGTACCCACCGATCGAGGCCTACGAATCCGGACATCTGAACGTCGGTGACGGACAAGAGATCTATTGGGAGACTTCGGGTGACCCCGAAGGCAAGCCCGTCGTCTTCGTCCACGGCGGGCCGGGCGGAGGAACGGCGCCCAGACAGCGCCGGTTCTTCGATCCGGCCCGCTACCGGATCGTCCTGTTCGATCAGCGCGGCTGCGGACAGTCGCGGCCGCACATCGCCGACGGCGGCGACCTCTCGGTCAACACCACCGACCATCTGATCGCCGACATGGAGGCGCTGCGCGTCCATCTGGGTATCGACGCCTGGCAGGTCTTCGGAGGCTCGTGGGGATCGACCCTCGGCCTGGCCTACGCCCAGGCCCATCCCGAGCGCGTCACCGAACTGGTGCTGCGCGGGATCTTCCTGCTGCGCCGCAGCGAGATCGACTGGTACTACAACGGCGGCGCGGCGAACATCTTCCCCGATCTCTGGGAGACCTACCTCGATCCGATCCCGGAGGATCAGCGCGGCGGCGATCTGGTGGAGGCGTACCACCGGATTCTCACCGGCGCCGACCGCGAACGGGCACAGCGGGCCGCGACTGCATGGAGCACGTGGGAGAACAAGACGAGTTATCTTCTGCCACAAGATAACTCGGATCAGACTGATCGATTCGACCTGGCCTTCGCCACCATCGAGAACCACTACTTCATGAACCGCGGATTCCTCGCGGATGGACAACTGCTGGCGAACATCGACCGCATCGCGCACATCCCGGCGGTCATCGTCCAGGGCCGTTACGATGTGGTCTGCCCGATGCGCAGCGCCTGGGATCTGCACCGCGCCTGGCCCGCCGCGCAGTTGGAGATCGTCGACGACGCCGGTCACGCATCGTTCGAGCCGGGCATCGTCCACCATCTCGTCGAGGCAACCGACAGTTTCTCCCGCAGCAGGAGCGTATGACATGAGCCCCTCCGATTCGATCGAGATCGAGCTGAAGTTCGACGTCGACGCCGGACTCCCCGCCCCCGACCTCACCGGTCTCGTCGACGGCGGCACCGTCGGCGAGCCCACCACCTACCTGCTCGAGGCGACCTACTTCGACACCGCCGACACCGCGCTCGCCAGGAACCGGATCACCCTGCGTCGCCGGACCGGCGGCACCGATGCGGGCTGGCATCTGAAGCGACCGTCGTCCGTGCCCGGCGGACGCAAGGAGACCGCGGTCGGCTTCGACGAGGCCGGCGACGCCCAGGTGCCAGCGCACCTGCGCGAGCAGGTGCTGACCATCGTCCGGTCGGCGCCGCTGGTGCCGGTCGCGACGATCACCACCGACCGGACCGTCACACGCGTCCTCGACGCCGACGGCCGCTCGCTCGCCGAGTTCTGCGAGGATCTGGTCTCGGCCGAGTCCCTGCTGCCCGGCGGCTCCGTACACCGCTGGGCCGAGTGGGAGTTCGAGCTCACCGGCGGCGATGCGAAACTGCTCAAGCGGGCCAAGGGCGTCCTCCGCTCAGCGGGCGCGCGTGAGGCGTCGAGCGTCTCCAAACTGGCGCGGGCCATCGGCAGCCGGCCGCACGACGACCTCGTCCGGGCACTCCCGAAGAAAGCGACTGCGCTCGGCCTGGTGCAGTACGACCTCGCGGCACACCGCGACGCCCTCGTCGCCTGGGACCCGATCGCGCGGGAGAACGGCGAAGACGCGGTCCATCAGATGCGAGTGGCGGCACGAAAGATCCGGTCGATTCTCGCGTCGTACCCGGGCGTCATCGCACCCGAGGCCGCGGCACCGGTGGCCGAGGAATTGCGCCTGCTCGGCGAAGTTCTCGGCGACGCACGCGATCGCGAGGTCCGTCTCGCCGCCAACGCCCAGTTGCTGCACCGCGAGCAGGCGCCCGACGATCTGGTCCGGGCACTGATCGACGACGAGCGGCTCCACCACGAGCGCGCACTCAAGTCGATGCGTTTCGCACTCACGACGCTCCGCTATCTCCGACTGCTCGACGATCTCGACGCGTTGATCGAGGCGCCCATCCCGGGCCCCGCGGCCGCCCGGGACGCCCGCGACGTGGCCGCCGACGCCATCGGCCGCGCCTACTCACGGATGGTCTCGGCCGAGAAGCGGCTCAAGAAGTACAGCCCCTGGTCCGCGGAGTGGGTGGAGCAGTTGCACACGATCCGCAAGCGCGCCAAGGCGGTCCGGTACACCGCCGAGTCGGCCGATCCGCTCGGCAAGCGCGCCTTCCACCGGGCCGGCAAGGAGGCCAAGCGCGTGCAGAACCACCTCGGCGTCTTTCACGACACGGTGGTCAATCGGCGGCACCTGGCCGGGGTCGCGGCGAATCCGGATCTGAGCCGCGAAGCCCTGTTCGTCCTGGGCCGGCTCGACGCGCACGAGGAAGCCCGGGGACGTCGCGCGGTGAAGAAGTACCGCCGCACGAGGTGATCGCGCGGACTCACACCGCGCGGAAGGACACCTCCGGCACCGCCGGATCGGCCGTGACCACCTCCACCGTGCAGGGAGTCCCCGCCGCGGGTGCGTTCTCGCAGCGGGCGACGATCGCCGGGGATTCGATGAAGATCTCCGGCGGCCGCCGGCCGTCGGCTCCGCGCATCACGACGGCGTCGAACCGACGGCCGACCTGGTCGGACAGCACGACTGCCTCGGTGAGGTCGATACTCTTGCGCTCGGCGGTCGCGGCCACCGAGTCCGAGCCGCTCATGGTCTTCGGCAGTTCCGGCAGCACTTCGCGCACCCACGTCGGCACCTCCGCCCCCGCCGTGACGGCCAGCGCGACCTCGGTGGCGTATCGGTCGCCCAGACGACGCAGGGGTGCGGTCACGTGTGCGTAGAGTCCGCCGACCCCGGCGTGCTCGCGGCGCTCCGCGGGCAGTGCCGAGGACTCACCGGCGAGGGACAGGTAGCCGGCGCCGCGCATCAGTCGCGCCCCGACCGTCATCAGCGCGAGGGTGGTCGGCGCATCGGGTTCGAGCGTCGCGAGGAACTCTCCCGGAGAGAGTCCGTCGCGCCACTCGATCCCGAGGTGTGCGGCAGCCCGGCGCAGATCCTCCACCGCCTCCGTCGAGGCCGGCGGCAGGGTTCTGAGCAGACCGATCCCCGCGTCATTCTGGATCCGGCCCGCACACATCCCGATCAACAGCGACACCTGCGCATTCCATTGGTCGGCCGGCGTGCGCGGCGCCATCCGCAGCGTCCATGCTCGTCCGGGTTCGGTGTGGGGCACGATCTCCTGGTCGGGGAGGTCGAGTTGCACCGCACCGCGGGCGAGCGACCATGCCAGGCGCGTGCGGCCGAAGTCCGGCAGCGCCGCGATCGCCGGATGGAGCCGGTCTGCGGACAGGTCGGCCATCACCCCGGCGTAATCGAGGCGAGCCCGGGACCGGACGAGTGCCCGCGAGACCTCGACGCCCCGGCACTGGCCGTCGACCGCCACATCGGCCGTCCACAGAACGGCCGGTCGTCGTTGATCCGGCAAGAGCGAGCCGGCCCCCTCCGAGAGCGCCCGCGGATGCAGCGGAACGCTCCCGTCGGGGAAGTAGACGGTCTGTCCCCGCCGCCGGGTCTCCAGATCGAGGGCGCTGCCGGGCTCCACCAGTGCCGCGACGTCGGCGATCGCATAGTGGACCAGGAAGCCTCCGTCGTCGGCCCGGATCACCCGCAGCGCCTGATCGAGGTCCATCGATCCCGGTGGGTCGATCGTCACCAGCTCGAGGTCGGTGCGATCGACGCGCGCGTCCGCGAAGCGGTCCACGGCCGCGGCCGCCTGCTGCTGAGCCTCCGCGGAGAACTCGCCTGCGATCCCCATGTCACGGCGCAACTGAGCGAAATCGATTGCCGGCGCCCGCATTCTCCGCTGCATATCTGAACAGCATAGGAGCCGTGGCGGGCGGACGCCGGGCCCGCCTCGGGTCAGCCGGCCGGTGTCACGGTCACCTTGCCGCCGACGAACTTGATCGTGCCGTTGTCGTAAGTCTGTTCGAGACCGCCCTCGATCTTCGTCTCATCGCTGGTCGGGTAGCCCAAGCGGCCGTTCTCGTGGTTCAGCCGGCCCCACTCGTCGCCGATCTCGCCGTGCACGGCGTAGACCGCGCCGGTGGCCGGATTCTGGTACAGCGAGCCGTGTTCGAAGGTGATGAACGAACCGCCGGACTTGA
The DNA here is from genome assembly GCF_001578675.1 of Gordonia sp. QH-12. Lineage (NCBI taxonomy): Bacteria > Bacillati > Actinomycetota > Actinomycetes > Mycobacteriales > Gordoniaceae > Gordonia > Gordonia sp. QH-12. The sequence goes on along the minus strand of NZ_KQ969285.1, from coordinate 99,809 downwards.
GCTTCACGACGGGACCGAGCGGCTTGCCCAGGTAGCCGTCGGGTCCGCCGCGTTCGCCGTACGACTTCGCGATCGCCTCGTCGCCGATGGTGATCTGCTGACCGCCGACGGTGGTCAGCTCGGTGTCGGTGGTGATCGTCGTGGGTTTGGACGCCCCCGAATCCATCCCGTTCGGCTCCATCGCATCGGACGACGCGGTCGCACCGCTCGCGTTCGACATCGGGCTCGACATCGCCGCCGACGTGTTCGACGCCGAGTCGTCGTCGGACGAGCACGCGGTACCCAGCAGCCCGATGGCCCCGACGGCCACGACGACGGCGGCCACTTTCCTGGAATCGACATTCATGAACAGTCCCCTGCCTCGTTCGGTGCGTGTTGCCGCCCGCCGTCCTCCGCGGCGGTGCGTGGGCGAGATGCTATGTCGCGCCGTCCGCTTGCGCGGTGTTCGATGGCCGGATCACCGCGTATGAGTGATACGCGAGCCGGAATCGTGATGTGCGCTCGACCGAACCGTGAGAAAAGTGCGGTGCCCGCACCGCGCAGGCGGGCGAAGGAGAGAGCGAACGAGCCGGCGTGTAAGCCGGATCCTGTACCGGCCCGAGAGCCGGTGGCGACCATCCATCTGGACACACCGTCGCCGGGTGCCTCGAGCGGCCAACCCGCGAGCTCGGACGAGCAGTCCTCGGTCACTCGCGCACTCGCACACGCCGGCCGGCGGTGCGAGCTTCGGCCTTGCTCCGGGTGGGGTTTACCGAGCCGACACGGTCACCCGCATCGCTGGTGCGCTCTTACCGCACCGTTTCACCCTTACCCGCACGCCATGCGTGCGGGCGGTCTGTTCTCTGTGGCACTGTCCCGCGGGTCACCCCGGGTTGCCGTTAGCAACCACCCTGCTTCTGTGGAGTCCGGACTTTCCTCGACTCGGGCCTGCACGATCGCTCGTGCGGTTCCCTCGCCGCGGCCGCCCGGCCGACTCGTTCGCGAGATTCAGGATAGCCCGGCGGGCGGTCGGACACCGAATGCCGCGGGCTACTGCAGGTGTGCGGTGTCGTTCACGAGCCGGACCACCGATCCGCCATCGGGGAAGAACTCGACCACGGAGATCGACGCGAGGTCCAGATGCAGCCGGAAGAGCAGTTCCGGTCCCACCGTCAGCGCCTGTCGCAGCATCGATTTGATCGGCGTCACGTGTGAGACGGCGAGCACGGTCCGGCCGGGGAATCGGGCGACGATGTCCTCGCGGGTCGCGGCGATCCGCTCCTGCACCTGGGCGAAGCTCTCTCCGCCGGGCGGGGCGACGTCGGCGTCGGCGAGCCACCGGCCGTGCACCTCGGGGTCGCGGCGGGCGGCTTCGCCGAAGGTGAGTCCCTCCCACGCACCGAAATCCGTCTCGATCAGCCCGTCGCACACTTCCACCTCGGCGCCCAGCCGTTCCGCGGCGGCGGTCGCGGTATCCATCGCCCGCACCAGCGGAGAGGACAGCACCGCGTCGATTCGACCGAGGCCTCCCCCGCCGATCCGCTCGCCTGCCGCGGAGGCCTGTGCGCGGCCGAGGGCGGTCAGTTCGGGATTGCCGCGGCCGGAGTACCGACGGTCCACCGAGAGCGCCGTCTGGCCGTGCCGGAGCAGGACGATCCGGGTCGGCTCCTCCATCTGTCCCTGCCAGTTCGGCGACTTCCGCGGTCCGGTCCGGCGGTCGGCGGTCACTGAGCCGATCCGGGTCGCGGCAGACCCGACTGCTCGGTCCGCACCATGATCGCCCCGCACTCCTCGCAGCGCACCACCTCGTCCTCGTCGGCGGCGGCGATTCTCGACAGCGTCCGCGGATCGAGTTCCATCCGGCACGCGCCGCATCGACGCTGGCGCAGCAGTCCGGCGCCGACCTTGCCCTGCGACCGCAGCCTCTCATAGACCGCCAGCAGCGACTCGTCGACGCCCTCCACCACGGCCGTCCGTTTGACGGCGAGGTCGTCGATGCGTTCGTCGACCGCGACGCCCGCGGCGTCGCGCCGTGCGATCAGGTCGAGTTCGCGTTCGGTGGCGTGCAACAGCGCGGCCTCGGTGCGCTCGGCTTCCGCCGTCGTCGCCTCCTGCTGCTCCATGATCTCGAGGAGTTCGGTCTCCAGGTTCTCCGACCTGCGCTGCAGACCGGTCACCTCGTGCTGGAGTTCGGCAAGTGCCTTGTGGTTGAGCGCACCCGACTCGATCTGCGCCTGGTCGCGCCGCAGGTGCTCCGTCGTGCCCGACAGTTCCGCGTCGATGCGCTCGTACTCGCTCTGCAGATCGTCGACCGCCACCTGAGCACGGGCGCGGTCCTCACGGATCTTCTCCATCTCCTCGGTGAGTCGGGCCAGCTCCGCGACCTCCGGGAGGCTGCGGCGTTCGTGGCGAGCCTTCGCGAGATCGGCATCGATCTCGGCCAGGTCGAGCAGTCGGCGCTGCTGAGCGTTCGGGACCTTCACTGCTGCTCCTTGGGGCCGGCGATCACCGTGAAGGGATCGGTCGGGTCTTGGAATACGGTCGTCCGGCAACCGATCTCGGTCAGGATATCGGCGACGCTCTCGCACCACGGGAACTCGGTGGCCCAATGGCCGGCGTCGACCAGGGCCGGCGATCGGTCGCGTAGCGATTCGTCGACCACGTGGTGGCGCAGATCGCCGGTCAGGTAGACGTCGGCGCCGGCCGCGCTCGCCGCACCGATGAGCGAGTCACCGGCACCACCGCACACCGCGACGGTCTCCACCGTCGCAGCCGGATCACCCGCCCCGCGGACCGGCCACGCCGCGGCGGGCAGGACGCGTCCGGCGTGGGCGACGAACTGGCCGAAGGTCATCGGCTCGGGCAGTCGTCCCACCCGGCCCAGACCCACGTCACCGTCCGTGACGGCCTGCTCGAACACGTCGAAGGCCGGTTCCTCGTACGGGTGCGCCTCGCGCAGCGCACCGAGGACCAACCGGCGCAGATGCCGCGGCGCGACCATCTCGAGCCGTTCCTCATCCACCCGGGTCAGGGCTCCGACGGCCCCCACAGCGGGCGAGGCACCGTCCACCGGCAGGAATTGTCCGGTACCGACCACACTCCATTGGCAATTGCGGTACTCGCCCAGAGCGCCCGCCCCGGCGTTGAACATCGCCTCACTCACCTGATCCGCGCTGCCCTCGGGGACCATCACCACCCATTTGTCCAATGCCGGCGCGGGCTCGGGAGCCAGCGGCACGGTGTCGAGGAGACCGAGCGTCTCCGCGAGCGCATCCGACACGCCCCGGCGTGCCTTGTCCGCGTTGGTGTGCGCGGCGTACAGCGCGCATCCGCCCCGGATGAGGCGATGCACGATGCGGCCCTTGGGAGTGTCGGCGGCCACCGACGTGACGCCCCGCATCAGCAGTGGGTGGTGGGCCACGATGAGCGTCGCACCGGCTTCGAGCGCGGCGTCGACCACGGCGTCGGTGACGTCGACGCAGACCAGCACGCTGTCCGCGGGTTCGGCCGGGTCGCCGCAGACCAAGCCGACGGCGTCCCAGCTCTCGGCGAGCCGGGGCGGGTACACGCGCTCCAGCTCCGCGATCACCTCGTCCAGTCGCGGGCTCGGCAGACGGGGACTCATGTGGCCTCACTCTCTCGGCTCTGTCGGGTGAAGGGCGGTGCGTTCTCCGCCATCACATCTTGCAACGCGCCGACGAGCACGTCGGTGAGTTCCGGGCTCCGGACCGCGATGCGCAGATGGTCCGGTCCGAGCCCGACGAAGTTGGCGCAGCTGCGAACGCCGATCCCGCGGTGACGCAGGCGTTCCTTCACCTGCAGCGCGTTCGGCACCCGGATCAGCACATAGGATGCCGCCGCGTCCGCCGCGGGCGGCCACCCGCACTCGGCGAGCCGGGTGCTCAGATACGCGCGATGCGCTGCCACCGCCTCGCTCTGGGCCCGCGCGTACGCCTGCCCTTCGTCGCCGGCGCACACCGCGAGCGCGACGAGCGCGAGCGTGCCCAGCGGCCAGTGCCTGCGGCCCGTCGAGAGCCGCGCGATGATCGCAGGCGAGGCCAGCAGGTAGCCGGCGCGCAGCCCCGCGAGCGCGAACGTCTTCGTGATCGACCGGACGACGATCAGATCGTCGGAGCGCTCTCCTGCCAGCGACTGCGGTTCGTGGGCGCCGGTGACCGGGTCGAGGGTGAGATCGGCGAAGGCCTCGTCGATCACCACGGTCCGGCCCGGCCGCCGGAGCGAGTCGATGTGCGCGCGCGTGTGCAGCACGGACGTCGGATTGGTCGGGTTGCCGACCACCACCATGTCTGCGTCGTCGGGAACGTGGACGTCCGCCAGCGACCAGGGGTCGGTCAGGATCACCTGACTGATGCGCGCACCGGCGGCACGCAGCACGCGCTCGGGCTCGGTGAACGACGGCTGGACCAGCGCGACGTGTTTCGGTGCGAGCTTGGCGAGCAGTTCGAACCCTTCGGCCGCACCACCCAGCAACAGCACCTCCGACCGATCGCGGCCGTGCAGGCGCGCCACCGCGCTGGTGGCCGCGGTCAGGTCCGCCGCACTCGGATATCGGCCCAGATCGGCGATCCGATCGCGCAACGCCGAGACGAGGAATTCCGGCGGGCCCGGCCGCACGTTCACGGCGAAGTCGATCACACCCGGAGCGGTGTCCTCGTCGCCGTGCCGATCGGGATCGAAGAACTCGGCCGATCCGGACGGCGTCTGCTCAACGACGGACGTCGTCTGCGAGTTGCCCGGTTTCATGACCTCTGACACTACGTGCACGGTCGACGGCACGGGCCCGGGCCCCGCGCCCGGCACGTCGAAGGACTGCCGCGGCCACACGCCCGGCCTCGTCCGAGGGCGTCGGTCACGTGTGCGACGTACTACAGTCGAATGTGACAACGCCCCGAGTCGGGACGGTCGGCGTGAGGATCGGTTCCCCGGACAGGTCACGGCCGCGATGGCTGCCGCCGGGCACGCAGCCGTGATGGGAAGAACAACAAACGACTGGACTGCGACGCGGTTCACCAAATCGTGTGAGGAACTCGGTGTCTGACAACTCGCCCCGCACACTGCACGTGTGCTTCGTCTGTTCCGGCAACATCTGCCGCTCGCCCATGGCGGAGTCGATCTTCACCTCGGCGATCGAGGAGGCCGGCCTGGCCGACCGCGTCCGGGTGAGCAGCGCCGGAACCGGCGGCTGGCACATCGGCGAGCCCGCCGACAACCGCGCGCGGACCGAACTGCTCGCCCACGGCTACTCCGATCAGCACGTCGCCGCCCAGCTGACGCCCGATCACCTGTCGGCCGACCTGCTGGTCGCCGCCGACAGCGGTCACGTCGCCGAGTTGGAACGCAAGCGACTCGGGGATCGGGTCCGGCTCCTGCGCAGTTTCGATCCCGACGCCGACGGCGCTGATGTCCCCGATCCGTTCTATGGCAGTCCGGCGGATTTCACCTTGGTTCGCGAGCAGGTCGAGGCCGCCGTTCCCGGGCTGCTGGCGTGGGTGCACGCGACCCTGGCCGACGACGACTGACCGAGCCGATTCCAGCAGCCAGTAACCTGGAGTCGTGCGTGTGCTCAAGACCTTCCTGCGACCGGGCTGGCTGCTCCTGGCCGTCTTCGTGGTCACATTCGCGGCCGCCTGTTTCACGGTTCTCGCGCCGTGGCAGCTGGGCAAGAACTCCGACACCGAGCACCGCAACGACCTGATCCGTACGGCCGAGTCCACCGCTCCGGTCCCGATCGACGAACTCGCCCCGGCCGGCCGGCCGCTGAATCCGGATTCCGAGTGGCGCGAGGTCGAGGTCACCGGCCGGTACCTGGACGACGAACAGACCCTCATCCGCCTCCGCAGTGCCGACGAGCGTCCCTCCGTGGAGGTCGTGACCCCCTTCCAGGTGGCCGGCGGTGATCGCGTTCTGTTCATCGACCGCGGCTACGTGCGGCCCGGCGACAACAACCGCGTCGACGTCGCGCCCGCACCGACCGGCGAGGTGACCGTCACCGCGCGCCTGCGCAAGACCGAGTCGACGAGCCCGGGCAAAGAACCCCGCGTCGAGAACGGGCAGCGCACCGCATACACCATCGACACCCGCCTCTTGGGGCAGTCCACCGGCCTGAACAGCGAGAATCTCTATCTTCAGCTGTCTCCGAACCAGCCCGGCTCGCTCGGCGAGATCGCTCTGCCGCAACTCGAGTCGGGCCCGTACCTCTCGTACGGACTGCAGTGGCTGGCCTTCGGTGTCATGGCCCCGTTGGGCGCCGCGTACTTCATCTACTCCGAGGTGAAGGCGCGTCGCGCCGCGAAGAAGACCGGCGACGACACCGCCGCTCCGCCGCCCCCGCCGCGCAAAGACCGCGAGCGCATCCGCAGCCAGCTGCGCGAAGCGGGAACTTTCACCGGCAACGACATGACGGCCAAGAAGACCGCCGAGATCGGTGGCGGCGCGGCGCCCGCCGACACCGACGACGAGGTGAAGGCCAAGCTCGCGCAGCGCTACCGCAGCTGACGGAGAATGCGCACGGTCAGCTGAACAATCCGCTCAGCAGGTCGCCGAGCGAGCCGGCTACGGACCCGCTGCTGCCGACTGATCCGCTGCTGCCCATGTCGGGGCCGGACCCGCATCCGGTGACCGTGACGCTGCGCCATTGGCGGTCGCCCAGCCACTCCGGCTGTTCGTTCGGCGTCTGGCCGTTGTTTCCGGGAGGGCCGAGCACGATTCGGTAGTCGACGCGATGGGTGGAGGCACCGGGGTTCGGAAGCGCCGGGTTGAACGTCCCGGTCGGGTTCTTCAGATCCTGCACGTAGGTCGCCGTCACCGGTGCCCGGTCCGAGACCATGGTGCGGTTGTCGACGGTGTTATCGGGTACCTCGTCCGGCCAGGTCGGCGAAGCAGCCTTCGATGACATGCCACCGGTCCGGTAGATCTCGAACGGAATATCCTCGACCATTCGTCCGGCTTCTTCGTCGATACGCCAGTCGATCGTGTATGTCGTCACGTTCGTCTTGTTCACAATGGAGAACTCGGCCTTGCAGCCGCCGAGGTTCTTCGCCGAGAATGTGACGGCCCCTTCGGGCGTACCGGGGGCCGGCACCGCATTCGCCGGTGGAGCCAGCACCGTCAGTGTTCCTGCTGCTGCGCCGAGTACTGCGAGTTTGGCACCGTGCTTCATCGGGTCTCCCTTCGAGGATGGTTCGCGAACGATATCAATTCAGACGAATCACCACCGCGCGCTCGGACGCCGTTCACCTGTTCGTTCACCACCGATGCGAGTCACCGCGCGTCGTTCCTGACCGTCCGCGCCTGCCTGCCAGACGCACCGCCACCGCCACGGCGACGACGGCCGAGAGCCGTTGAATCCGGCGCGACAGCACAACCGCCGCGCGCAGATCGGATGCGAGCGGCGCCCGGCCGTCGCCCAGCCGCGGTCGGTCCTCCACCCCGTGCGGGTACACCGTGCGACCGCCGAGTTCGATGCCGAGGGCCGCCGCGAACGCGGTTTCCACCACCCCGGCGTTCGGGCTGGGGTGTGCTCCGGCGTCTCTGCGCACCGCACGCCACACGGTCACGGGCCGGCCGCTCACCAGCGCCGCGGCCACCGCCGTCATCCGAGCCGGCGCGAGATTCGCGGCGTCGTCGATCCGCGCCGCCGCCCACCCGAAGTTCCGGTACCGGTCCGAGCGGTAGCCGATCATCGCGTCCAGGGTGTTGACCGCCCGATAGCCGAGCAGGCCGGGCGCGCCGGCGACCGCGCCCCACAGCAGCGGTGCGACCGCGGCGTCGGACGTGTTCTCCGCGATGGATTCGACGGCGGCGCGGCAGATCCCGGACTCGTCGAGCAGATCGGGGTCCCGTCCCACCAGTCCCGATACCAGCCGGCGCGCCCGGTCGACGTCACCGGATTCGAGGGCTCCGGCGATATCGTCGCCGATCCGGCACAACGACGTGCCGCCGAGCGCGGTGAAGGTCGCCGCCGCGGTGCCCGCCGGGCCCGTCCGCCGCGCCAGGGCACCGACCGCGACCGCGACTGCGATCCATCCTCCGGCGAAGACCGCGCCGGCCGGTCTGGCGTCGGCGTACGCCCGTCGCTCCAGCCAGGCCACGGCGCTGCCGAACAGCGCCACCGGGTGTCCTCGCCGCGGGTCGCCGAAGACCGCATCCGCGACCGCTCCGATCGCCAGTCCCGCCGCCTCCGCCCGATTCCTGCGCATCCGGTGATCGTATCGGCGACTAGAATCGGTCCCCGATGGCCACCGCACGTTCCGAGCCCGAGCCGGGCTCATTCGAGATCTCCACCGGCGTCGCCGAGCTCGCCTCCGACCGCGAGGGTGGCTGGCTGCTGACCGTCAACGGTGTGCAGAGCAGTCACATCGCGCCCGCTCGTCCGGACCTGCTCGAGTTCGAGTACATGCGGCAGGCGGTCGCCGCCGTCGAGGACCGCTATCCCGACCGGTCCGCGGGACTGCGATTCTTACACCTCGGCGCCGCGGCATGCGCGCTGCCCCGCGCTCTGGCGCACACCTATCCCGCCTCACGCCATGTCGCCGTCGAGATCGACGCCGAACTCGCCCGGCTCGCCCGCGAATGGTTCGACATCCCGCGCGCACCCCGTCTGCGAATCCGGGTGGGCGATGCGCGGGAGGTGGTGACCGGTCTGCGCGAACAGACGCGCGACGTGGTGATCCGCGACGCCTTCGCCGAGAGCCTCACACCCGACCATCTGAAGACGGCTGAGTTCACCCAGGCGGTGCGTCGCGTGCTCGCCCCCGGAGGCCTCTACATCGCCAACTGCGGCGACCGTCGCGACCTCAAGTCCGTCCGGAGCGAGGTCGCCACCGTCGCCGAGGTGTTCGCGAACATCACCCTGATCGCCGACCCGTCGATGTTCAAAGGGCGGCGCAGCGGCAACGTGGTCGTCGTGGCGTCCGACGGCCCGGTCCCCGACTCTCCCGAACTGGAACGGCGGCTGCGCTCCGATCCCGAACCGGCCCGGTTGATGACCGGCGACGCCGCGCGGGCGTTCGGTTCCGGCGCCGTCCTGCGCGACGGCCCCGCCACCCGGCCCGGCACTGTTTGATTCACTGCGGGCACAACGGTCGACGACGGCGTCCTCGCCCGGCATCGTCGAAGACCTGCGGGTGTGGCTGAGTGGCGAGGCAGCGGTCTGCAAAACCGTGCGACGCGGGTTCGAATCCTGCCATCCGCTCCATTCATCCGCGTTCAGCCGCCGTAGTCCTCGAACATGAGACGGCGCTGGTGCCATCGCTGGCTGTAGGTGGCCTCTCGGACCACCTCTTCGTTGTCGAAGTTGGAGCCGAGTGCACCGGCCATGGTCCCCATCGACGCCGCGAACCAGCCGATGACGAGGTAATCGACAACCGAGACGGCGTGGCCCAGTCGGCTCGCCAGATACGCCGGCTCCACGACCGCCGTGGCCAGTACGGTCAGTCCGACGAAGAGAATCACGTGCATGAGTGTCACCGCCGACGAGACGGTCACGACGGTGGAGGCATTGTCCAGCGAGCCGCTCTGCGGTGCCAGGTTCCGACGTCGACGGGTCCAGAGCCCGTTGCGCAGGATCAGCCACGAGCTGAGCGCAGCGATCACGCAGACGCTGACCGCCGCCAGACGTGCGAACGACATCGAGTCGGCGATCGGCCACACGCTCCCGAAGAAGATGCCGAAGGCCCCCGAGGCCATACCGACGGCCGTGCAGCCGCGCAGCGCCCGCCCCATGGCGGCCGGCCGATTGCTGTGCACCATCCCGGTCAGCATTCGCGCATGTCCGAGCGGACCTCGTACACCATCGTCGGGTAGCTGAGATGCGGGTGGCCAGACGTGGCTGTGGCCGCCCGGGCGGTAGTCCACGCCGGTGTCGGTCTCTGCGTCCGCTCGGAGTATCTCGCGAACGAGCGTGCGCACCTTGGTGCGCCGTCGCGTACAGCCGAGAGTCGGGACGAACACGACGACCGCCGGTTCACCCGCGGCGAGCAGATAGCGGAGGGCCGACCGCCCTCGATAGTGAGTCAGGTCCGTGAGATAGACGACGTATCGCCATCGGTGGCGCCGCAAGAGGTCCGGCGTGCGTTCGGCGAGGGGAATCGCGCCGCTCGGAGCGATCGGCAACGACTCCTCGCTGACTTCCACCGACCACTGCCCGCCGAGGTCGTCACCGAGATCTTCAGCGAGGCCGCCGCCGATCGCCTCCGCGAGTTGCCGGGGTGCGCCGGGGTCCGCCAGCAGACCGACCGTCGGCGGCGGCCAGAGCCGGAGATCGTCCGGCTCGGCCGCGTCGGCGCGGGTTCCATGTGCATCTGCTGCGTTCGAGACGTATTCACCCACGCCGACGCGGGTACCCGACTCGATCGTCGCCAAACGCGAGCGGACGTCCCCGATCCGCGGCCCGGTTCCTCGTCATGATTCCGGACCGGCGGTGGGCTAGCGTCACAGACTGTGTGCAACGAAACCGAAGCCACGGCAGCGGCGGCACGAGGTCACTACCTGCGGACACATCTGGCCCGCGCGGAGCGGTGGGGCGAGACGCCCTCGCTCGTCTGGGCACGGACAGGCGCCCGGCACGCCGAGCTCAATCGGGTGCTGTGGTTCACCGCGGACGATGTCCCCGCCTGCCTCGAACTGATGGACGACGTGCCAGCGCTCTGGTCGCTGTGGCCGGGGACCGAGGGTTTCGCCGACGTGGAGGCAGCGATGCGCGAATCAGGCCTCGCTGCGGTGGAGGAAGAGCCGCTCATGACGCTGCCACTCGCGCGGTGGGCGTTGCCGACGGACGACGTGACGACCGACCGCGACGCTTCCGAAGTGACGATCCAAGCCTGCAGGTCGCTCAGGGATCTCGATCGCTGGGCGCGCTTCTGGGCTGCCGAGGATGCCGCTTCCGAGCACCTTCCCGGTATCACTGCGGCGCTGGCACCGTTCACCGGATTCGGCCTGCCCGAAAGCGGTTCGGCCGCACCGATCGTGACGCATTTTCTGGCGCTCCACCGTGGAAGAGTCGTCGGGTGTTCAGCGGCGGTGGTCGCCGGAGTGTCCGCGGCTGTGGAACACGTGATCGTCGCTGCGGAGTGGCGCTCCCGTCGGATCGGAACGCGTCTCACCGAAGCCGCGCTCGACCGCGCCGTGCTCGGCGGCGCGAAGACGTGCGTGCTCACCGCCTCGCCCGAAGGAGAAGGCCTGTACCGACGGCTGGGATTCTCGGAGATCTGCCGCGTGCAGAGCTACGGTCGGCGTCCGGTGGCGTGATGCCGGGGTGCGATGCCGAGCCGTCACCGAGCATCAGGTGGGTGGTGCGCGCAAAGGGATTCGAACCCCTGACCGCTGGTGTGTAAGACCAGAGCTCTACCGCTGAGCTATACGCGCCCGGCCGAGACGTGCTGCGGCCCACACCAAGATATCGGCTCGGCGGCGTCGGGCCCAAACCGGGATACGCGCGGCCGCTACGGCTAGCGTGAAGCGGAGCCCCCATTCCACGGAAGGATGCCCAGTGACGACCATCGTGCCGCAGGAACCGCTGATCAGCGCCCTCGAGACGCAGTGGAAGGCCATCGACGACCTCGTCTCCCCACTATCCGACGCGCAATGGACCGCCGCGTCGCCCCTGCCCGGGTGGCAGATCCGCGACATCGTCGCACACATCGCGGGCACCGAGTCGATGCTGGCCGGCAGGCAGCCCGCGTCGTCCATCGACACCTCGCAGATCGCCCACGTGAAGAACCCGATCGGCGAACTCAACGAGCGGTGGATCGACCACTACCGATCGCGGTCCCGCGACGAGCTGATGACCGACCTCCGCACGGTGACCGCTGAGCGCAGCAAGGCGCTGCGCGGCATGACCGAAGGCCAGTGGGACGCCGAGACGGCCACGCCCGCCGGTCCGGACACCTACGGGCGATTCATGCGGGTCCGCGACTTCGACTGCTGGGTGCACGAGATCGACATCCGCGACGCGCTCGGCCTCGGCGTCCCCGAGAACGTGGAGCCGGCGCACTGGGCGCTCCGCGAGATCGAGAGCTCGATGCCGTACGTCGTCGGCAAGAAGGCTCGCGCCGAGGTCGGCAGCACTGTCCGTTTCGACATCACCGGCCTGTATCCGTTCACCTTCTTCGTCGTCACCGAGGACCGCGCCGCGGTGGTGCCGGCCGTCGACGGAGAGCCCGACGTCACGCTCCGCCTCGACGGGCTCGACCTCGCCCGTTCGGTCGGCGGACGGCCCAGCGCCGGCGACGCGGAGGTGGAGGTCACCGGCGATACGGAACTCGGCGCGGCGATCATCCGCAGCCTGCATTACCTCATCTGAGCTCTCCCGGTCCCCCGCCCGCCGACGCCGGGACCACGTTCGACTCGACCGGGAACTGTGACTCAACCGACACGCTCGGGCGTTGCGGCGAGTGTCGCACGTCCGGTGCAATGTAATTGTTGTGACTACTGAGACTCCTGTTACCGACGACCGCCGCCGCACGCGCTTCCGCCGCGGGCGGCGACTCACTGCTGCTGTCATCGCGGCGGCCGCCGTAACGACGATCGTCGCGCCCGCGGCGTCGGCCAAGACCGACGTCGCCGGAACGCTCGACGCCGTCTCCCGGATCATCACTCAGAATCTGAGCACGCAGCGCGGAGTCTCCGACACACCGTTCGACGTTCCGTCGTACCTCTGGGTGCTGACTCATCCGCTCGGATCCGGCACTCAGAATCTGCCGCGCCCGAATCAGAAGACGATGTGCAACACCGTGATTCAGATCGGCGATTCGACGTCGGTGGGTCTGGACAACTCGCTTCGCGTGCCCAGCCCCACCGACCGCATGACCCCCCAGTACCGGCGCGTGGGCGCGAAGAAGGTCTATCTCGACGCGGCCAACGGCCGTGCGGTCGTCGAACCGGCCGGCGGCCGCCCCAGCGGACTCGAAGCGATCGACGATCAACGCCGCCGCGGCCACGACGGCTGCTGGGTCATCGCACTCGGAGCCAACGACGCGGCACGCATCGCGGAGGGCAGTCATATCAGCGCCGACCGCCGCATCGACCTGGTGATGCACCGTCTGGCCGGCCGACCGGTTCTCTGGCCCACGGTGCGCACGGGCGACGGAGCCCTACCCCACTACGCCGACGCACACATGCGCGCATTCAACGCGGCGCTCCGCCGTGCTGCGCACCGCTACCCGAACCTGCGGGTCTACGACTTCGCCGCGCATACGGACCGGTCCTGGTACGTCGACGGGGTGCACTACACCCCGGACGCGATGATTCAGCGCAACCGCCTGCTCGCGACCGCGCTGGCCACCTCGTTCCCCCGGCGCTGAGCCCGGCGCCTCGGTCACACCGTCACGCGGCCCGACCGGTGGAACGGCGCTACCGCGCGACAGCCGCCAACGCCGCGTCCCAGGTCTCGTCGCCGCGCTGTTCGCCCGGACCGACCATCGCCGAGTACGCCACGACACCGTCGCGCCCGACAACGAACGTCCCGCGATTGGCGAAGCCGCGCTCGGCGTCGAAGACGCCGTACGCCTCCGCCACCGCACCGTGCGGCCAGAAGTCCGAGAGGATCGGGAACAGGAAACCCTGCGCCGACGACCACACCTTGTGAGTCGGGGGCGGGCCCACCGACACCGTGACCACGGTGACGTCGTCGTTGTCGAAACGCGGCAGATTGTCGCGCAGAAAGCCGAGTTCGCCTTCGCACGTGCCGGTGAAGGCCAGCGGGAAGAAGACGATCAGCACATTGCGGTCGCGCAGCGCGGAGAGCTTGACGACCTGATTGTTCTGGTCCCGCAACTCGAAATCCGGGGCGAGAGTCCCCGTCGCGAGGGGTGCGGCCACCGACTGAGCGGCCATCAGCGCTTACCCGCGCGCGCCTTCGGCGTGACCAGACGGGCGCCGGACCAGTCTCCGAGATTGACGACGGAGGTCTGCGTGAGTCCGGCGGTCGGCGCGGCCTCCGCGATCTCGCTGGGATCGACGTAACCGTCGCGGCCGGTCTTCGGCGACAGCACCCAGATGAACCCGCCCTCGGCGAGCGGACCGATCGCGTCCATCAGCGCATCGACGAGGTCTCCGTCGTCGTCGCGCCACCACAGCACCACGGCGTCCATGACGTCGTCCGCATCGTCGTCGAGCATCTCGGCATCGATCGCGTCCTCGATCTCGATTCGGAGATCATCGTCGGTGTCCTCGTCCCACCCGATCTCCTGCACCACCATGCCGTTGGTGAAACCGAGCTTGACAGCCCTGCCTTCTGGGGCGGTTACCACCGCGTACGACCTCCATTCGATGTAGCGGGCCGTGCATTCCGCACGTGCCGAGCCACGCCACGACGGCGCAACTTATGTGACAGCGTAAAGGCAAACTACCCCCGAGCACAGTGTCTAACCGCCCGAAGTACGGGATTGGGGCTTCTCTGCAACGGATTCGGGACGGTTCACGCCGATCCCGCGGGGAGATACCCCGCGCACGTGTCGAGTAGTGCGGTACGGTCCGCGTCCCATCTGTCGGAGGCGCCGTTGAGCGCTTGGCGCCGCTTCGCCTGAATCTGCTCGGCCAGGCGTTCGGCACTGGCGACGAACGCCTCCACCTGCGCGTCGACCTTCTCCGGCACCTCGGGCGAGACGGCCTTGCGGACTTCCTCGGCGCCCGTGTCGAGAGTGTCGACCGCCCAGCGGTCCTCGGATCCGACCTTCTCGTAATCCTGGACCTCGTTGAGGCGTTTGACGAAGGCGTTGTAATCGCGTGCCATCACACCGGCCGAAGTGATCACCTGCTGGCACAATCGGACGACGGCGACCTTCTCCGCTTCGGAGGATCCCGCGCGGGCGACGGTCCTGGTGACCGTGCCGACCGAGACCGTCGGACTCGGCGACTCGTCGTCCGATGAGCACGCCGGGACGGCGGCGACAGCGGTCAGCGCCGTCGCCGCGACCACGATCGACCGAGCCGTCCGGCCCACGAGGTCCCCCTTTCGGGAGAGAAGCAGCGGATACGCCGACGCTACCGCACCCGAGCGGCATGTGACTGGACACATCTTGCGCCAGGGCCGGTGATTTGCGGCACGATATAGGCAAGGCCGCACCATCGTTCCGCGGCACGTATCCGGCCGCCCCACCCCGGCGGCCCCGACATGCAGTTCGCGGCGGCAATCGCTTCGGTGGACTGCGAGATAGGTGGCAGACAGTGACTGATCAGATCGCCGGCACCGACAAGGCCGGCGCGCCGGCGTCGAGCGGGAGCCGCGTTCAGGTCATTCGGGACGGCGTCGCGTCCTACCTGGTCGACAACGACCCCACGGAGACCGACGAGTGGCTCGAGTCCTTCGACGCCATGCTCGCCGACGCGGGCCCCGAGCGCGCGCGGTACCTCATGCTGCGCATTCTGGAACGCGCGGAGGACAAGCGTGTGGGCATCCCCGCGTTGACGAACACCGACTACGTCAACACGATCCCGACCGAACTGGAACCCGAGTTCCCCGGGGACGAGGATCTGGAGCGCCGCTACCGCGCCTTCATCCGGTGGAACGCCGCGATCATGGTCCACCGAGCGCAGCGGCCCGGCATCGGCGTGGGCGGCCACATCTCGACGTACGCGTCGTCCGCCTCGCTCTACGAAGTCGGCTTCAACTACTTCTTCCGCGGCCAGGATCATCCCGGCGGCGGCGACCAGGTCTTCATCCAGGGCCACGCCTCACCCGGCATCTACGCGCGCGCCTTCCTGGAAGGACGCATCGACCAGGCGCGGCTCGACGGCTTCCGTCAGGAGCAGAGCCACGCCGGCGACGGCGGCGGGCTGCCGTCGTACCCGCATCCCCGGTTGATGCCGGAGTTCTGGCAGTTCCCCACCGTCTCGATGGGCCTGGGCCCGATGAACGCGATCTACCAGGCCCGGTTCAACAAATACCTGCACGCGAACGGCATCAAGGACACCTCCGACCAGCACGTCTGGGCGTTCCTCGGCGACGGTGAGATGGACGAGCCCGAGTCGCGCGGTCTGGCGCAGGTCGCCGCCATCGACGGGCTCGACAACCTGACCTTCGTCATCAACTGCAATCTGCAGCGGCTCGACGGCCCGGTCCGCGGCAACGGAAAGATCATCCAGGAACTGGAGTCGTTCTTCCGCGGCGCGGGCTGGAACGTCATCAAGGTGGTGTGGGGCCGCGAGTGGGACGATCTGCTGCACGCCGACAAGGAGGGTGCGCTGGTCAACCTGATGAACCGCACCACCGACGGCGACTACCAGACCTACCGGGCCAACGACGGCGCGTTCATCCGCGACCACTTCTTCGGCCGTGATCCGCGCACCAAGGAACTCGTCAACGATCTCTCGGACGAGGACATCTGGAACCTCAAGCGCGGCGGTCACGACTACCGCAAGATCTACGCCGCATACGCCGCCGCCATGGCCCACAAGGGACAGCCCACGGTGATCCTGGCGAAGACGATCAAGGGCTACACGCTCGGCAAGCACTTCGAGGGCCGCAACGCGACCCACCAGATGAAGAAGATGACGCTCGACGATCTGAAGGCCTTCCGCGACACCGCGCATGTGCCGATCACCGATGCGCAGCTCGAGGCCGACCCGTACCTGCCGCCGTACTACCACCCGGGTATGGACTCTCCGGAGATCCAGTACATGCTGGTACGGCGCAAGCAGCTCGGCGGATTCGTCCCGAGCCGCAAGGTGGCGGCCAAGCCGCTGCAGGCCGATCCGGCACCCGCCCTCAAGGCCGTGGCATCGGGCTCGGGCAACCAGCAGGTGGCGACCACCATGGCGCTGGTCCGCATCTTCAAGGAGCTCCTGCGCGACAAGGAGGTCGGCAAGCGCATCGTTCCGATCATCCCGGACGAGGCCCGGACCTTCGGCATGGACTCCTGGTTCCCCACCTTGAAGATCTACAACCCGCACGGCCAGAACTACACGTCCGTCGACGCCGAACTGATGCTCGCCTACAAGGAGGCGGAGAACGGCCGGATCCTGCACGAGGGCATCAATGAGGCCGGTTCCACAGCCAGCTTCACCGCGGTCGGCACGTCGTACGCCACGCACGGCGAGCCGATGATCCCGCTGTACATCTTCTATTCGATGTTCGGCTTCCAGCGGACCGGCGACGGTCTCTGGGCCGCGGCCGACCAGATGGCCCGGGGATTCGTCATCGGAGCCACCGCGGGCCGCACCACGCTGACCGGTGAGGGTCTGCAGCACGCCGACGGACACTCTCCGCTGCTCGCCGCGACCAACCCGGGCGCCGTCTCCTACGACCCGGCGTTCGCGTACGAGCTCTCGCACATCGTCGTCGACGGTCTCGAGCGCATGTACGGTCCGGATGCGGAGAACGTCTTCTACTACGTGACCGTCTACAACGAGCCCATCACCCAGCCGGCCGAGCCGGAGGATCTGGACGTCGCGGGGCTGCTCAAGGGCATCTACCGGTACCGGAGGGCACCGCAGCCCGCGGCGCACTTCGCGAACATCCTCGTCTCGGGCGTCACGATGGGCGATGCCCTGCGCGCCCAGGACCTGCTGGCGCAGGAGTGGGACGTGGCCGCCGACGTGTACTCGGTGACCTCGTGGTCGGAGCTCGCCCGCGACGGCATCGCAGCCGATCGGGCCGAACTGCGCAACCCGGGGTCGTCGACGCGGCCGTACCTCACCGAGGTGCTGCAGTACGCCAAGGGCCCGTTCGTCGGCGTCTCGGACTACATGCGCGGCGTCCAGGAACAGATCCGCGCGTACGTTCCGGGGACGTATCTCACCCTCGGCGCCGACGGCTTCGGATTCTCCGACACCCGCCCCGCCGCACGCCGCTACTTCAATATCGACGCCGAATCCATCGTCGTCGGAGTACTGGTGGCGCTGGCCCGCGACGGCAAGATCGACCGCACCGTCGCGGCCGACGCCGCCCGGAAGTACCAGATCGACGACGTCTCGGCTGCTCCCGAGCAGACCAGCGACCCCGGCGTCGCCTGACCGGTCCGACCACCCGAACGCCGGCGACCTCGCGTCGCCGGCGTTCGGTCGTCTCGGCGCGGGGGGACGTTCGACGGACAGCGCCCGCGACCATCGGCCCAGTCCGGCCGGCCGATACGACCCGGCCACAGCGGGTCGCGAGCGGTCTACATTGAATCCGTGCCTGATGCCGAACCCGACCCCCGTCTGAAGACGACGCGCGCCACCGACGTCTTCGGCGCGCGCGGCGCCCACGTGCCCGCGCCGGCCACCGTGCACGACGCGCTGCCCGACACCCTGCTGCGCCGCGTGAAGCAGTACAGCGGCCGACTGGCCACCGAAGCGATCCACTCGATGTCCGAGCAACTGCCCTATTTCAGCGACCTCGACGCGGCGCAGCGGGCCAGCGTGCAGTTGGTGGTCCAGACGGCGGTCGTCAACTTCGTGGAGTGGATCCAGGACCCGGAGGGGAACGTCAAGTTCACCGTCCAGGCATTCCAGGTGGTCCCCCAGGACCTGGCCCGGCGCATCTCACTGCTGCAGACGGTCGAGATGGTGCGCGTGGCGATGGAGTTCTTCGAGAAGTGGCTTCCGCTCCTGGCCCGGAACGACGCCCAGCTCCGCGCACTCACCGAATCGGTGCTGCGGTACGGCCGGGAGATCGGATTCGCCGCCGCCGCGATCTACGCCTCGGCCGCCGAGTCGCGTGGCGCGTGGGACTCGCGCATGGAGGCACTCGTGGTCGACGCCGTGGTGCGCGGTGACGAGGGCCCGCAGTTGCTCTCGCGCGCGGCGGCACTGAACTGGTCCACCGACGCCGCGGCGACGGTGATCGTCGGATCTCCGCCCCCGGAACAGAACGTGTCGGTCGCGTTGACGCTCCACAACACCGCCAAACAGTACGACCGCGCCGCACTCTCGGTGGTGCAGGGCAGCACCCTCGTCGCGATCGTCGAGGGGCCGCTGCGGCCGTCCGACCGCTTTCTCACCGACCTCCTCGAGCACTTCGCCGAGGGTCCCGTGGTGATCGGCCCGACCACGCCCAACCTGGGATCGGCCCACGCGAGCGCCGTCGAGGCCATGGCCGGACTCCGGGCGGTGGTCGGATGGCCCAACGCGCCGCGACCGGCTTACAGCTGGGATCTGCTTCCCGAGCGGGCGCTCAACGGCGACCGCTCAGCGATCGAGACGATGGACGAGACGATCGTGGAACCCCTGAGCGGTTCGGAGACCCTCGTCAACACCGTCGAGGCCTACCTCGACAGCGGCGGCCAGGTGGAAACTTGTGCCAGGGAACTGTATATCCATCCAAATACTGTGCGGTATCGCCTAAAGAAGGTGGCCGACATCACCGGACGTGACGCATCTAACCCCCGAGACGCTTTCGTTCTGCGTGTCGCACTGACCATCGGGAGATTGGCACGAAACCATCAAGGAACGCCCCATTCAGCCCCCTGAGTAACACTCGTCACGGCAAAGTAGCCGTATAGACCCTGTTCGGTGTTTGTCAGACTCGATCGCGTAACGGATCTCAACCCGATGACGATGGGAACACCGACAGAGTCACTTTTGTAGGAACCCTACAAATATCGCCGCCAAGGTTCGTACCCAGCAACACCACTACGACACAGCTGAAAGGTGTTCCCTAGTCACGTGCTTTCGTTGCTTGCGCCCGGCCAGGGCTCCCAGACACCCGGCATGCTCACCGAATGGTTGGAGCTGCCCGGGGCTCGTGACCGCGTCTCCGCGTGGTCCGAGGCCATCGGACTCGACCTCGAACGCCTCGGAACCACAGCGACGGCGGAGGAGATCACCGATACCGCGGTCACCCAGCCGCTCGTGGTCGCCTCCGCACTGCTCTCGTTCGACGAGTTCCGCCGCCGCCACGGCGAGTTGCCCGCGGACGTCGTGATCGCCGGACACTCGATCGGCGAGGTCGCCGCCGCCGCCGTCGCGGGCGTCCTGACGGCCGATGAGGCGATGATCCTGGCCGGCGTGCGTGGCGCCGAGATGGCCAAGGCCTGCGCGCTGGAGGAGACCACCATGGCCGCGATCCTCGGCGGCGATGAGACCGAGGTGCTCGCCTTCCTCGACGATCTCGACCTCGTGCCCGCCAACCGCAACGCGAGGGGACAGATCGTCGCCGCGGGTTCGGTCGTCGCCATCGACAAGCTGATCTCGGCGCCGCCTGCCAAGGCGCGCACGCGCAAACTGGCGGTCGCCGGAGCGTTCCACACTCGGTTCATGGCACCGGCGCAGGACGCGTTCGCCGAGGCAGCGGCGCAGATCACGCCCGCCGACCCCACCCGGACCCTGCTCTCGAACGCAGACGGTCGCCCCGTTCCCACCGGCGCCGAAGCCCTGCGCCGACTCGTCACTCAGGTCACCAGCCCCGTACGCTGGGACCTCTGTTCGGACTACCTCCGCGAGGCGGGCACCGACGCGATCGTCGAACTCGCGCCGGGCGGGACGCTCGTGGGCATCGCCAAGCGTGAATTGAAGGGCGTGCCCTCGCGAGCCGTCAAGGTCCCCGCCGATCTGGAGGACCTCCCAGGACTTGGATAGCGGTCGGCAGCACCCGACCCCCGGAAGGCCTCACGGCCCGTCCACTCAGCACACGCTGACTCCGGAAAACCAGATAGCAGTACAGAAACGAAGAAGGGAGCCACACCGTGGCCGCCACTCAGGAACAGCTCGTCGCAGGCATCGCCGAGATCATCGAGGAAGTCACCGGCATCGAGCCGTCGGAGGTGACGCTGGAGAAGTCGTTCGTCGACGATCTGGACATCGACTCGCTGTCGATGGTGGAGATCGCCGTCCAGGTCGAGGACAAGTACGGCGTGAAGGTTCCGGACGAGGATCTCGCCAGCCTGCGCACCGTCGGCGACACCGTCGCCTACGTCCAGAAGCTCGAGGCCGAGAACCCCGAGACCGCTGCAGCCATCGCCGCCCAGATCGAGGGCGGCCAGGCGTAGCATGACCGAGCTGCGTGACTTTTCCACTCGCGGTGGAGAGTTCCCCAGCGTGGTGGTGACCTCCATGGTCGCCACCACGTCCCTGGGAGCTGATCTCGACACGACCTGGGAAAATCTCGTCGCCGGTAAGACCGGCATTCGGGAGCTGACCGACGATTTCGTCGAGCAGTACAAATTGCCGGTCAGCATCGGTGGTCGTCTCGTCGACGACCCGACCAACGAAGTGACTCGCATCGAGGCGCGACGCATGTCGTACGTCGAGCGGATGTCGCATGTGATGAGCAAGCGCCTGTGGGCGCAGGCCGGCGAGCCGGAGGTCGACCCCGACCGGCTCGGCGTGGTTCTCGGCACCGGCATCGGCGGCGCGGACTCGCTGATCGACGCCGACCGAGCTCTGAAGGACACCGGCAACTACCGCAAGGTGTCGCCGCTGGCCGTCTCGATGGCGATGCCCAACGGGCCCGCGGCCGTCGCAGGTCTCAACATCGGCGCACGCGCCGGCGTCATCACCCCGGTCTCGGCATGCTCGTCGGGTGCGGAGGCGATCGCACACGCATGGCGTCACATCGTCATGGGCGACGCCGACATGATCGTGTGCGGCGGCGTCGAAGGACACATCGACGCGGTGCCGATCGCAGCCTTCAGCATGATGCGCGCGATGAGCACCCGGAACGACGATCCGGCGTCCGCGTCGCGCCCGTTCGACTCCGACCGCGACGGATTCGTCTTCGGCGAGGCCGCGGCCATGCTCGTCCTCGAGCGGGAGGACCACGCCAAGGCGCGCGGTGCTCACATCCACGCTCGGCTGATGGGCACCGGCATCACCTCGGACGGGTTCCACATCGTCGCCCCCGACCCCTCGGGGCAGGGCAACACCCGCGCGATGGCCCGAGCCCTGCAGACCGCCGGTCTGCAGAAATCGGACATCACGCACGTCAACGCGCATGCGACGTCCACCCCCATCGGAGACACCGCAGAATCGCTGGGCATCCAGGCCGCCGTGGGCAACCACGCAGCCATCTACGCGCCCAAGTCAGCCCTGGGCCATTCGATCGGCGCCGTCGGCGCTCTCGAAGCGGTCCTGACCATCAAGTCGGTGGAGGACTCCGTCATTCCCCCGACGCTGAATCTGGACAACCTGGATCCGGAGTGCGGCGACATCGACGTCGTACACGGTGAGGCTCGCCGCGGACAGATCGACTTCGCGCTGAGCAACTCCTTCGGATTCGGTGGGCACAACGTGGCCTTGGCATTCGGCCGATACTGATCCCCAACCCCCGCATAGGAGAACCCGATGACCACACTGGCACCCATCCCCGGCCGTGAGGAGGCGACGGATCCGCGCGATCCGTTGCTGCGGTTGACTAGCTTCTTCGACGACGGAACCGTCGAGCTGCTGCATCCCCGAGACAAATCGGGTGTGCTGGCGGCGATCGGCGACGTCAACGGTGTTCGCACCGTCTCCTATTGCACCGATGGCACCGTGATGGGCGGTGCCATGGGGATCGTCGGCTGCGCTCACATCGTGAACGCGATCGACACCGCGATCGCCGAGCAGGCGCCCGTCGTGGGCATCTGGCACTCGGGCGGCGCTCGACTGGCCGAGGGCGTCGAGGCCCTGCACGCTGTGGGGGGCGTGTTCGAGGCCATGGTGCGCGCATCGGGTTACGTGCCGCAGATCTCCGTGGTGGTCGGGTTCGCCGCGGGCGGTGCCGCGTACGGACCGGCCCTGACCGACGTCGTGATCATGGCTCCGGAGGGCCGGGTCTTCGTGACCGGGCCCGACGTGGTCAAGAGCGTCACCGGCGAGCAGGTCGACATGGAATCGCTCGGCGGACCGCACACCCACGGCAAGCGCTCCGGCGTCAGCCACATCACCGCCGACTCGGAGGCCGACGCGTACTGGCGCGCCCGCCGTCTGGTCGGCACGTTCTCGCAGCAGGGTCACTTCAACCGGGAGAAGGCGGAGGCTGGCGACACCGACCTGCGCGCACTGCTGCCCGAGTCGAATCGGCGCGCCTACGACGTCCACCCGATCGTCGAGGCCCTCCTCGACACCCAGCTCGCGGCGGACGGCGAGTCGGAGGTCACCACCTTCGAGGAGTTCCAGGCCAAGTGGGCCCCGAACATCACCGTCGGCTTCGGCCGCTTGTCGGGCCGCAGCGTGGGCATCGTCGCGAACAACCCGCTCCGGATGGGCGGTTGCCTGAACTCGGAGGCCGCCGAGAAGGCCTCCCGCTTCGTGCGCCTGTGCGATGCCTTCGGTGTGCCGATCATCGTCATCACCGACGTCCCCGGCTACCTCCCGGGCGTCGGCCAGGAGTGGAACGGCGTCGTGCGCCGCGGCGCCAAGCTGCTGCACGCGTTCGCCGAGTGCTCGGTGCCGCGTGTCACGCTCGTGACCCGCAAGATCTACGGCGGCGCCTACATCGCCATGAACTCGCGCGCCCTCGGCGCCACCGCTGTCTTCGCCTGGCCGGGCTCCGAGGTCGCCGTCATGGGCGCCAAGGCCGCCGTCGGCATTCTGCACAAGAAGACCCTCGCCGCGGCCCCGGAGGAGGAGCGCGAGGAGCTTCACGAGCGCCTCGCCCAGGAGCACGAGCAGATCGCAGGCGGCGTCGGCCGTGCCCAGTCGATCGGCGTCGTCGACGAGATCATCGATCCGGCCAAGACTCGCAGCATCATCGCCGAGGCCCTCGCTTCGGCGCCTGCCCGACGCGGACGGCACAAGAACATTCCGCTGTGACGCGCACTTGGAGCGCATGAGTTCGACGATGTCCCCGGACGCCGGTACGGCGCCGGGGACATCGTCGTTCCCGGCGGACTGCGCCGGCCCGTCGTCCGTCGCCCGTCGTCCGTCGAGGAACACATCCGCACCAAAAAGAACTAGCGCAACACGCACATCACAAGGCATACTTTGTATCAGCAGTGTGATATCCGAGTTCCGGCGTAGGTGCGCTTGGGGAAGACGTTCCTCGTCGAACCGGAGGTGAAAAGGTGCGCAATCTGAATCAGTTTGCGGACATGACGAGCGGCGTGGTCTACATCCACGCCTCTCCCGTCGCGCTGTGCCCGCACGTGGAGTGGGCGCTGTCGTCGACTCTGAATGCGCGGGCCGACCTGAAGTGGTCCGAACAGGACGCCGAGCCCGGCCGCATGCGTGCGACCGTCGACTGGACGGGGCCGGTCGGTACCGGCGCACGGCTGACCAATGCGCTGCGCGAATGGTCCGGCCTGGTCTTCGAGGTGACCGAGAACCCCAGCGAGGGTGTCGACGGCGAACGCTTCTGCTATCTGCCGGGGCTGGGTCTGTGGCGTGGGTCCACCGGAGCCAACGGTGACGTGATCGTCGGAGAGATGCAGTTGCGCGCGCTGATGGACGCACAGCCCGACAGTGCCGGCCTGGCCGGAGAGCTCGACGCCATCCTCGGCACCGCGTGGGACGAGGGCCTGGAGAACTACCGCATGGGCGGTGTCGGCGCAGAGGTCACGTGGCTGCGCCAGCGGGTGGGTTGAACCGCCGCCGCACCCCGGTTCTTCGACAGACGACGGCCGCTCGGAGCGTTCTGCTCCGAGCGGCCGTCGTCTGTCGCGAGCTCTGTCCTAGGTACTCAGCGGGTAACGCAGCCGAGCCGTCACGGTGCCGTTCCAGATGTCGGAGACGATCTCGGACGCGCGAACCGGAATCACCCGGCCGCCCGTCTGCAGCACCCACACCGCGATGCGTGACAGCAGGTCGTAGCCGTCGTCGGCGTACGTGACGTCGCCCGTCTCGTTGTCCAGGCGCCCGAGGACGTCGACGGTGAAGTCGTACACCAGGGTGTCGACGTTGCCCGCGACCGCCGCCCGTGCCACATCCACGAGGTCGGTCGCGACGAGGCCCTTGGCCACGCCGTCGGCGATCTTCTCAACCGTCGCGTTGGCGCGGCGGGAGTTGATGTCCGCGAGTTCCTGGCGGATCCTGGCATCGATCTGCACCGCCGTCAGTTCGTCGGGGCTTCCGGGCACCGCGACGAGTTCGCGGAAGCCGCGGTCGAGGTTCCGGTACATGTCCAGCAGCGGATCGGCGGCGAACACGAACAGCGGGCGCTCGGCGGACGGGTCATCGGCGTCGATCGCCTTCACCACCACCTCGTGCACGCGTTTGGCGTACGTCTCGAGGAGCAGCTTGGTGCCCTCGTCGCCGTGCAGCCGACGGGCATGGATCCGTCCGCGCACCGTCGCGCGATTGGTGGCCTCCGCGACATCGCCGATGCCGTCTGCCTCCACCTCCATCTCCGACGCCAGCTCCGTTCCGGACGCCTGCCACAGGTTCCACCCGTCGGCCGACAGCGTCAGCGCGTAGGCGTCCTGCGGGGCCGCCGCCGCGCGCACCAGCTGCCCGACGTCGAAGTAGCTGCCGACCTGAAGCTGGTTCTCCAACTGGTTCGGGAGGACGAACATCTCCCCCTCTTCCGGAGTGATGAACACCGCCAGCGAGTGCGACAGCTTGCGCCACCCCTCGTCGGCGAGAATCGCCGTGGTCCTCTCGCGCAGGGCCGACTCCAGCGCGTGGTTCCCGCCGCCGTTGCGGAGCGACCGGATGGCGCGGTCCATCGCGCTCTTGACCGTGGTTCGGGCGAGATCGTACTGCGCGGCACTGGCCTGCGCATAGACGGTCACCGCGTGATCGCGCGGCGACCCG
This sequence comes from Gordonia sp. QH-12, assembly GCF_001578675.1. Taxonomy (NCBI): domain Bacteria; kingdom Bacillati; phylum Actinomycetota; class Actinomycetes; order Mycobacteriales; family Gordoniaceae; genus Gordonia; species Gordonia sp. QH-12. The sequence continues at coordinate 74,219 of NZ_KQ969285.1, read as the reverse complement.
AGTTCGAGCAGCTCCGTCGTGGTCGGGAGTTCATAACGTGCCACGAAACGCCTCCTTCGGGTTCTCGGGTGCGAACGCGGCGACGACGCGCCCCCGCACCCGACTGACTCCACCCGGATGTGAGGCGAGACCGCGTCCTGGTTCCGAGGCTACCCGCCGGAGCCGTCGAGTTCGTCGAGTATTTCCTGGTTGAACTCACTCCAGAGGGGCTTGGCCCACGGCCCGAAAGGCCGGTCGGTGAGGACCACCGCGGCGGCCCGCCGATCGGGGTCCACCCACAGGAAGGTCCCGGCCTGGCCGAAGTGCCCGTGAGTCCGCGGGGAATGAGCGGGAGCCGTCCAGTGCGGGCTCTTGGTTCCCCGGATCTCGAAGCCGAGGCCCCAATCGTTCGGCCGGTGCTTGCCGTAGCCGGGGACGAATCCGTCGAGCCCGGGAAACTGCACCGACGCCGATTCCGCTGAGAGACCGGTGGAGATCAGCCGGGGTGCGAGCCGCTCGGCGGCGAACCGGGAGAGGTCCGCGACGGTCGACCGCGCACCGTGCCCGGCCGGACCGTACAGTTCCGTCGCCGTCAGTCCGAGCGGATCGCAGACGGCCTCGCGCAGATAGTCGGCGAAGGCGATGCCGGTCTCCGCTTCCACCGCTTCGGCGAGCACCTCGAATCCCGCGCTCGAGTAGATCCGCTGTTCGGCCACGCCGGCGACCACCTGCCGGCTGTCGAAGGCCAGGCCCGATGCATGCGCCAGCAGGTGCGCGACGGTGGCTCCGGGCGGGCCGGCGGGAGTCCGCAGATCGATCGCGCCCTCTTCCACCGCGACGAGCACGGCCTGCGCGACGAGGAGCTTGGTGACCGACGCGAGCTCGTACACGCGGGCGAGGTCGCCGAACGTTCCGGCGGTTCCCTCCGCGGTGAGCACGGCCGCGGAGACGTTGTCGACAGGCCAGTCCGAAAGCGTCTCGAGTGATCTCACGCCTACCGACCCTACTCACCGGCACGATCGCGCGTTCGGTGTCCCGGCGTGGCGGGATCCCGCTCCGCCCTGATGATGTTGACCGACCGCGCGTAGACCGACTCCACTGTCAGCACCACCGCGCACAGGATCGCGATCGTGCCCGGTACGAAGACCAGCAGATCGTCGATCCTGTCCCATGCGGCCGGACTCCACAGCGCGACCCACGTCAGCATCAACGCCACCACCGTCGAGAGTTCGCCGAGAAAGCTCACCACCACGAACAGCAACGCGGCCCGCCGATGACGCCGCACCGACGTACGCGAGAAGTGGAAGTTGGCCGCGAACGCCAACAGCAGGACCGCGAACAATGACAGCAGTAGCCCGAGATCGTCACTCGTCAGCTCACGCACGGCACTCCCCGTCTCCGATCGGTGCGGTCAGCGGACCGGCGTCGGCGTGCCTGCGGGAGCGGGCGTCTCGACATCGGTGTTGACCGAGGGCTTGCCGTCGGAGCCCGTCGTGAACTGGTCGTCGTCGAGCGTGGAGGTGACGTCGTCGACGTCGCCGAGCACGGCGTCGACCCGCTCCACCGGGATCCCGCAGTTGTTGATCGCCTCGGAGACCCACTTCTTCGTCAGCCGGTCCTTGCCGTCAGCGTGCGCCTGGTCCACCGTGCCGTCGAGTATCGTCGCCGACCGCCGGAGATCGGGTACGTCGGCGCAGACGTGGAAGACCGAACCGCCCTTGGTGTAGTACACGCGGTTCTTGCCCGTCAGCTGCTCGACCACATTGGTCTCGACGCCGTACTGCTCCACCGAGGGCGGATCCCAGTCGGCGCCGGCCAATCCGACCAGAGCCGCGACGACGATCGCCACTGCGCCCGCGATCCCCTTCTGCTTCCCGTCCATGTCCTTGTTCAGGAAGATCAGGACGATCAGCGGGAGGAAGGCGATCACCGTGACGATCACGCCGAGCTGGTTCTGAACGAAGAATCGGACCCGGTCCTTCTCGGACGCCGGATCGTAGCGATTGGCCTTCTTCCACAGCAGCGATCCGGCCAGCGCGAACGCGCCGATGACGACGATCATCACGATCAGCAGCCACATCCGGAGCGGATCCTGACGCAGCACCCAGAAGATGGTGACGAGTTCACCCGCGATCGCAACTGTCCACAGCACTGCGGCGACGATGCGCAGAGTCAGAGCCGTCGACTTCGCCTCCGGCGAGGCCGCCCAGGCTCCGCCCTCGACGGTCTCGCGCTCGGCGATCTCCGCTCCCCGCTCGGCACGTGAACGCGAGCTCCTCTTCTCGGTCATCTCTCCCCTTCGCCGCCGGCAGTCGGACCTCCGGCCGCTGCCCGGGCCCACTGCATATGAAGATCCGCCGGCCCGATGAGCCGGCGGATCTTCAGGATGTCAGAATCTCGCGAGCGGGGCCTAGCGATCGGCGTCGGTGTAACGGATGACGCCGCGGATGTTCTTGCCGTCGAGCATGTCCTGGTAGCCCTCGTTGATCTGGTCCAGACTGTACTGGCGGGTGATCATCTCCTCGATCTTGAGCTTGCCGATCTTGTACATCGACAGCAGATTCGGGATGTCGAGCTTCGGGTTGGCGCCGCCGAAGATGCTGCCCTGCAAGTTCTTCTGCAGCAGCGTCAGCATCGACAGGTTGAGCGTGACCTGGTTCTCCATCATGTTGCCCATGCCGGTCAGCACGCACGTGCCGTTCTTGGCGGTGATGCTCAGCCAGGTGTCGACGTCCTCGCCGTGCACCTCGCCGACGGTGACGATCACCTTCTGGCACATCCCCCACTCGGTGGCGTTACCGATCTCGTTCATGGCCTCCTCGACGGACGCGAAGGCATGAGTCGCACCGAACTTCAGGGCCTGCTCACGCTTCCACTCCACCGGATCGATGGCGAAGACGTTGCGCGCGCCGGCGATGACCGCACCCTGCAGGGCAGCTGTTCCGACGCCACCGACGCCGATGATCGCCACATCCTCACCCGGGCGGACGTCGCCGCTGCGGGTGGACGATCCGTAGCCGGTCGGGATGCCGCAGCCGCACAGTGCCGCGACCTCGAACGGGATCTCCTTGTCGATCTTCACCGCCGACGCCTCGTGCACCACCATGTACGGGCTGAACGTGCCGAGGAGGGTCATCGGGTACACCGGCTCACCGGCGGCCGTGTGGATGCGGAAGGTGTGGTCGGAGACGGCTTCGCCCTGCAGCAGCATGGCACCGAAGTCGCACAGGTTGGCCACGCCCGCCTTGCAGGAGCGGCACTTGCCGCACGACGGGATGAACGACAGCACCACGTGGTCGCCGACCTCGAAGTCGGTGACGCCCTCACCGATCTCCTCGACCACACCCGCTCCCTCGTGACCGCCGAGGATCGGGAACCCGCCCATCGGAATGCCGCCGGTCATCAGGTGATGGTCCGAGTGGCACATGCCCGCTGCTTCCATGCGGATCTTGATCTCGTGCGCCTTGGGATCACCGATCTCGATCTCTTCGATCTTCCACGGCGTGTTCAGCTCCCGGAGGATGGCGCCCTTGGTCTTCACAGTCATTTACCTCGATTTCGAATCCCGTTGCGGCGAGGCCGCATCCCACAGATGACGTACGGCCTCAGCCGCATCTGCTAGTGAGGGTAGTCACTTCTCGACAAAAATGAAACACGTTACAGTTCTCAATTCTTGAGTCCGGCGTCTTTGCTGCCGTACGCCTCTCGCAACTGCGGCTTGACGACCTTTCCGCCGGCATTGCGCGGCAGTTCGTCGACGATGACGAGATCCTTCGGGTGCTTGAACCGCGCCAGATTCTCGTTCAGGAACGGTTCCATCTCCTCCAGCGTCAGGTCGTCGACCCCGTCGGCGAGGACGACCACCGCGACCGGCACCTCTCCCCACTTCTCGTGCGCGCGGCCGATGATCGCGGCCTCGGCGACCTTCGGGTGGCCGAAGAGCACGTTCTCCACCTCGGCGCAGTAGATGTTCTCTCCCCCGGATATGATCATGTCCTTCGCTCGGTCGACCACGTAGAGGAAACCCTCCTCGTCCTGACGCACCAGGTCGCCGGAGTGGAACCAGCCTCCGGCGAAGGCGTCCGCGGTGCCCTGCGGGTTCTGCCAGTAGCCGGCCATCAGGTTGGGGCCGCGGTACACGATCTCGCCGACCTCGCCCTGCGGCACGTCGTTCATCGCGGCGTCCACCACGCGCGCGGTGACGCACGGGACGACCTTCCCGATGGAGCCGAGTTTGCGCAAGGCGTCCTTGCCCTCGAGCACGCACGTGATCGGCGACATCTCGGTCTGTCCGAACACGGCCACGTTCATCGCGTCCGGGAAGGTCTCGTTCATGGCTCGCAGCACCGTGTCCGAGGCCGGCGCAGCGCCCCAGCTGACCACGCGCAGCTTGAGCTCGCGGGGACGTGCCTGCTGCGCGGCGCACACCGCCTGCCACTGCGCGGGCACCAGGAAGATGGAGGTCGTGCCCTCCGCCTCCAGGACGTCGAGCATCTGCTCGGGATCGAAATTGCCGAGCGGATGAATCACGGTGGTCGCACCCATGTAGAAGGTCGGCGTCATCGCACCGAGCGCCGCGATGTGGAACATCGGGGCGACGCAGGACGCGATGTCGTCGGATGCGGTGTTCAGCGCCTGAATGCACGTGACCGCCTGCGCCTGCAGATTCTGGTGCGTCAGCATCGACCCCTTCGGCTTGCCGGTGGTGCCGGACGTGTACATGATCAGGGCGACGGTGTCCTCCGGCACGTCGATATCGGGCAGCGGCTCACCCTGCTCGGACACGAGATCCTCGTACGCCAGGTGCGCGGGGTTCGCGACGTCGCCGACCGTGATGATCTCCTCGACGGAGCCGGTGATCTGCGAGACGGCGTCGGCCAGCGGGGCCAGCATCGTCTCGGTCGCGATCACCCGGGCACCCGAGTCGGAGACGAGGAAGGCCACCTCGGCGGGTGCCATCCGGATGTTGACCGGGACCGGGATCGCCCCGATCAGATTCGCGGCGAGCGTGAGTTCCACGTACTCGGTCCGGTTGAGCATCAGGACCATGATTCGATCGCCGAATCGCACACCGCGGCGCAGCAGCGCCGCCGCCAGCGAATGCGTCCGGTGGTCGAGCTCCCGCCATGTGGTGCTCTTGCCCAGGAAACGCAAGGCCACCCCGTCCGGGCGGGTCTCGGCGTGTCGGCGGACCTGGTTGTTCCAATGGTTGCGGCGCGAACGGAGCGGTTCGTCGGTGAGCGTGAAGCCCAGGGTCTCGGTCATGTCATCTCCTGTCGAGGTGCGGAAATAGCGGGCGCGGCGAGACGCACGGGTGACGCCGGTCGGTCAGCGGCCGGCGACGAACGACGTCAAGGCGGACTGGAACTCCGGCGACTGGAGGAGCTCGGTCTGACCGGAGATCTCACGCTCGAGCGCCTCGTCGAATCCGCTCAGCGAATGGCGGTCGAGAGCCGACTTGGTCAGCGCGAGCGCGCGCGGGGAACGGCGGGCCAGTCGTCCGGCAACCCGGTCGACGGCCGCCGCGAGCCCGGCCGGGTCATCGAAGAACGCCGTGATGAGCCCGGCGTCGTACGCATCGGCGGCCGACAGCTTCTCCCCGAGCAACGCCATCGCGTTGGCCCGAGCACGGCCGACCGCCGCGGTGAACAGGGCCGACGCTCCTCCGTCCGGCATCAGGCCGATATTGACGAATGCGAGCATGAAGTAGGTGCGGCTGGTGGCGTAGACGAGATCGGCCGCGACAGCCAGCGACGCGCCGATGCCGACTGCGGCACCGTCGAGCGCGGCGATCACCGGCATCGGCAGCCCCCGAACCGCGCGGACCAGATTCGACCCGTTCTCGATGATCGCCCGGGAGGCGGCCTCGTCGAAGCCTCCCGAGCCCCGCGCGTCCTGCGCCATCCCCGCCACATCGGCTCCCGCGCTGAACGATCCGCCTCGACCGGACACGATCACCACGCGGACGTCGGGACTCGCCGCCCACTCGTCACACAGGGCGATCACGCGCGCGGACGCGGGCCCGTCGAGTGCGTTCATCTGCCGGGGCCGGTCGATCTCCAGACGCGCGATCCCGTTCGCATCGATGCTCGCCCAGACCCCGTCACGGCACTCGGCCTCGCTGATCATCGCGCTCCTCGACTCGGTGAACCCTGGCAATCGCCCCCACCGTAGCACCGGAAGTGATCTACGTCATGCGAATGTAAATTAACTTACCACCCTAATAATTGTCCTCTACCAGCTTGTTCTCTCTTCTAGGTTTCCAGATTCATCGCAACGGAGGTTCGCTAGCATCGTTTCTCATGGAAACCGGAGACGACTGCGGCACCGCCGAACGCACACGCAGACGCCCGGCCGACAGGCGGGAGGTGATCCTTGCTGCCGCCGCGCGCAGTTTCGCTTCGTCCGGATTCCACGCCACCCGCCTCGGGGCGATCGCCGACGAGGCCGGAATCTCAGCGCCCGCGCTGTACAAGCACTTCTCGGGCAAGTACGAACTCTTCGCTGCCTCGCTGATCCATCTGGCCGGACAACTGGCCGCCGCGGTCGCCGCGGTGCCCTCCGAGGACGACCCGCGCAGCGAACTGCTCGCCGTCGTCCGGTCGATTGCCGCCAACGCGCTCGACAACCGCGAATCCGGGAACGTCTACCGGCGCGAACCCCGGCTGTTGCGGGGAGACGATCGCCGACGCCTTGCGGAACTGTCGGCGACGACCCGGAACCGGCTCACCGCACTCCTGCGCGGAATGCGCCCCGAAGTCGACGACCGGACCGCGCGGATTCTGGTGACCGCCACCCTGTCCGTCGTCGCCAGCCCGGTGACGCACCGGATCGGTCTCGCCCGTCGTACCGTCCTCGACGTCCTGTGCGCGGCAGTGGAGACTCTCATCGATCTGGACCTGCCAGAGCCGCAGCCCGCGGCCGGCACTCGGGGTCTCGCCCCGGCCGGTCGGCGCGAGACGATCCTCACCGAATCGATCCGACTGTTCGCCGACCGCGGGTTCCATGACGTGACCCTCGAGCAGATCGGCGCCGCCGCCGGTCTTCCGCCGTCCGGTGTGTACCGCCATTTCCCGTCGAAGAACGCGATTCTCGCCGCGGCCCTGTGGCGCGGCTCGGAACGCACCACCGCCGCGATCGCCGAAGGTCTGGCACACGCGAACACTCCCCGCGAGGCACTCGTCGCGCTCGCCGCCGAGTACAGCGCACTGTGCGTCGGCGACCCCGGGATCATGACGGTCTACCTGCGCGACACGGGAGTGCTCGATCCTGCCGACCAGCGCGCGCTGCGGCGTCAGCAGCGCGTCAACGTCGACGAATGGGCGACGTGGCTGCAGCGCGCCCGGCCCGGGGTGGCCCCCGGCGTCGCCCGATTCCTGGTGCACGCGGCACTGAACGTCGCCACGGACCTGACGATCGCCGACCGCGACCTCGATGCACCGACCATCGCGGTCGTCGTCACGGCGGTGCTCACCGGCGAGACCGCTTCGGCACAGGCCGTCGGGGCGCTCACACCACCGACAGATCCGACAGCTTCCACGAATCACCGTCGCGCGACATCGTGATCTTGATGCGCGACTGGTAGTCGATGCCCTCCTTCGACGCATCGGGCGCCAGCGGCGTCTTGACGTTCTGGTCGATCGCGACCAGGACCACCGCCTCGTCGTCGGAGATCGACACGACTCCGGCTTCCCTGGCCACGGCCGTTCCGGTGGCCTGCGCGGCGTCGTTGCCCTCCCGCGCCTGCTGTGAGGATCGGATGTACCGGTCGGCGAAATCAGGCGTCGAGATCGATCGGATCCGCTTGTCGAGATCGGCGTAGTCGCCCGCCGAGTACGTCAGCACGGTGGTCGCGTACTGCTTCGCTGCGACGATCGCCCCCTGCTCGTCTGAGCGCCCCGAACCCGCCGAGTCCTCCGAGACGAGCAAGTAGGCGAGGATCCCGACGACCACCACCAGAAGCGCCGTCGTCGCGGCGAACGCGATGGCGAGCTTGCGCGGCGAATCGGCCGGTCCGCCGACACCGATCTCGATGAGATCCTGATCGCCGTCGGCCTTCTCGACGCGCTCTTCGTCACGGATCCGGGCCCGGCGTTCGCGGTTCTGCGCCAACAACTCCGCTCGGTCCGGGTCCGTTGCTTCCGGCTTCGTCGCTCGTTCGTCGTCGCTGCTGTCGGCCATGATCACCCACTGTAATGATGCGCGAAGGATGGTCGTATGTGACACATGCCACTTCCCCGATCGCTAGATATATGTGATACGACTTGTAGGGATCTGTTTCATTCAGCCGATGTCAAGGAGTCACCCCGTGGTCGAATTCACCCCCGAACAGGCAGCTTTCGCACAGGCGGTCGCCGACTTCTGTGAGCGCGAGGTCGGCACCCGGCAGCGGCGAGACGCACTCACCAACAACGGGACCGAGGCCCACTCCGACGAGCTGTATCGGAAGATGGCCGGCCTCGGCTGGGCCGGAATCAACGTGGCAGAGGAATTCGGCGGCGCCGGCGCGGGCAACGTCGAGATGTGCATCTTCCTGGAGGAGGCCGTCCGCGGCCAGGCTCCGATCGGCGCGGTGGGCCCGACCCTCATCACCGCTGCCGCGTACGCCAAGTTCGCGCACGACGACCTGCGGCGCGAGGTGCTCGCGGGCGTGGTCGCGGGCGACTCACTATCGATCTCGATGTCCGAACCCGAGGCGGGGTCGGACGTCGGCGCCCTGACCTGTCGCGCGGAGAAGGTCGAGGGCGGCTGGAAGATCAACGGGCAGAAGACCTGGTGCTCCAACGCACACTTCTCGAAGAGCATCCTTCTCATCGCCCGCACCGACCGCTCCGGCGGAAAGCACGAGGGTCTCACCCAGTTCCACGTCCCGGCCGACACCCCCGGACTCAAGATCAGCGGTATCGACACGCTCGGCGGCCGCGAGGTGAACGACCTCTACTTCACCGACTGCTTCGTTCCCGATTCCGCAGTCGTCGGCGAGGTCGGCAACGGGTGGCGCCAATTGATGTCCGGGCTCAATTCCGAGCGCCTCATCCTGGCGGCGATGCAGTTGGGACTCGCGCGACGCTCATTCGACGACACTCTCGCCTTCATCACCGAACGCAAGCAGTTCGGTCGCCCGGTCGGCTCCTTCCAAGCGCTGCGCCATCGGATGGCCGACCACGCCACGGAGATCGCGTGCACCCGGGAGCTCGTCTACAGCGTCGCCCGGGCCGCGGATGCTCATCCGGACCGGCTGATGCCGCGGGAGGCGTCGATGGTGAAGCTGAAGGCAACCGAGACGAGCAAGAAGATGACCATCGACGGGATGCAGATGATGGGCGGGTACGGCTACGCCACCGAATTCGACGCCGAGCGTCTCATGCGGTCGGCGATCATCTCGACCGTGTTCGGCGGCACCAACGAGATCCAGCGCGACATCATCGGAAAGACCTATGGCCTCTGACGCCACCCCGGTCCGTCAGCGGCGACGCCCGCAACTGTCCGAAGAGGTCGCGTCGATCCTCCGGCACAAGATCATGACCGCCGAGGTGCTGCCGGGAGCGCGGATTCGCATCGACGAGACCGCCGTGGAACTGGGCGTGAGCGTCACCCCGGTCCGCGAGGCACTGCTGACCCTGCGGGGCGAGGGCATGGTCCTCCTCGCCCCGCATCGCGGCTACGAGGTCGCTCCGCTCACTCGGACCGACGTCGACGATCTGTTCTGGCTCCAGGGCGAGGCCGCGGCACGGATCGCCCGTCGCACGGCGCGGGTGGTGACCAGTGCGCAGATCGACGAGCTCGCCTGGGCCAACGCCCGGTTCCGCAGCGCCGTGAGGTCAGGCGATCACGAGGACCTCACCGATGCGGAATTCGAGTTCCACCGCACGCACAATCAGATCAGCGGCAATACGAAGCTGGCCTGGGTGCTGCTCAACACGACCCGCTACACACCCCACGCGCTGTACGCGTCGGACCCTGAGTGGGGAGAGCTGACCGCGGATCTGCACGACGAGCTGATCGTCGCCTACCGATCCGGTGACCCGGACGCTGCGGCCGAGTGCATCCGCCGGGAGTTCACCGACGGCGCCGCGCGGCTGATCGCCCATCTGTCGCAGACTCAGATTTGGCAGAACGCCCCCTGAACTGCTGTTTTGCACTCTCCCGGAGACATGGGATAGAGTCTGTTCTCGTTCGCAACGAGAGCAATCCCCCATAGCTCAACGGCAGAGCACTCGACTGTTAATCGAGCGGTTATTGGTTCGAATCCAATTGGGGGAGCGACGAGAGACCGCCTCTTCACCGAGGCGGTCTCTTCGTTTTCCCACCGGTCTGGCGACACGGCGAAGCCGGTCAACACCGCATCAGCGAACGCCCGGCGTTCCATGCATCGACGAAGGCATCGTCCAGCCTGCTCTCCACTGCCTGGAGGGCCCGGATCCCGAACACGACGTCGTCGGCGAGATCCGGCTCGTCGGCGATGAGCGGCGCGACGACTTGATCACGCATCACGAGCTCGTGCACGGCGTCGGCCTCGACGTGTTCACGGTAGAAATGCCGGGCCGCCTCCGGAGCGTCGATCCGCTCGAGTCCTTTGAGAAGCCACGCCGAGCCCACCGGCGAGGTCATCTCCGTGGCGGCGAAGTGTCCGACCGTCGCTCCGCGGCGTGAGCCTCGCAGCGCGAGACACGACATGAGGTTCACGGTCGCCAGCACCACGGCGGGAGCGTCGTTGAGATAGCCGAGATAACTGTGGTCGAGCCCTGTGGCCGACAGCAGATCGGCGTACAGCTCCTGGTGAACACGCTCACCGCGTCCGCCGCCGTACTCGTCGAACTCCACCGCCACGAAGGCCGCCTTGGCATCTCGACGCAGCCGGGGAATCGCCCACGCGTGGGGATCGGCCTCCTTCAAGTGGTAGACGGAGCGCGCCTTGAAATAGTCGGCGAACTCGTCTTCGGTGCCGTGACGGCGCAGATGCGCCGTCGCTCCCTCGGGAACGGCCCGTGCGAGCGCGTCGAGTTCGGCATCGGCGGTGCCTTCGTCGCTCAGCGGCGACAGCCGATCCGCCACGGCGTCGAGGAACCGGTCCTCGAGACGGACGCGCGCGTCGATGACTGCCGGGTCCCACTCGCAATCCCTCCCGGCGTCGGCCCACCCGCGATAGTGCAATTCGTGGCACACGGTCAACGACAGCTGCAGATCGTCGCCCCACGGATCGAGCCCGTCCGGCACGTCGATCCGGGACGGACGGCGGTCGACCTTCGCGCGTATCGCCTCGATGAGGACTTCGGACATCGGTCCGCGCGGTTCCGGCATTCGCGGGATCACGCGTTCCCGAATCGATCCCGGTCGGGACATCGGGCATCACCTGCCTTTCATCGCCACGGCAGAAGTACCCTCCCTGAACGAAAGCAAACCATCGCAGGACGTGACCGACGCCCGGTCGGGTACCCGATGCTTCATCAGGCACTGAACGAAACACGCGAGACGGAGCGAGATCGATGGCCGACCAGAACACCCCGCAACGGAGCACCGCTCCCCTTTTCACCCGTCAACCGCCGCCGACACCCCGGCTGCGCACGCTCGAGACATTGGACGAGGTCGTCGACGAGATCGCCGACCGCGAGCCGGTGTACATCAGATACTCACACGGTCCGGCGACGGACGCGGAGGCCGGACCGAGCCTCGACTACGAGGCGGCATTCACGTTGCCCGGGTTGTCGGTCGCATCGCTGACTCCCGAACCGTGGTGGACACGGAGCCCGAAGCCGTGGATCGCGCGACGCATTCGCAAGTATGCCGAACTCGACGCCCCCGACCGCTACGCCTGGCTTCTGGCCGGCGAGGTGGTGGGCCGCGGGCCCGACCACGAGCCGCTGGTCCGCCGGGTCGACGTCATCGCCCGCCTCGCTCCGCAGGTGCTGTCGGAGGCGGCTGAGGTCTACGAGGAGATGTTCGAGGCGGGCCGCGATTCCCGGGCCGACGCATCCGACGGTTGATCGGCCGCACGGCGGGGTACTCCTCACTCGACCGACGAGCCCGTGTGCTCGTACCCAGATGGCCGGAGGTTTGTCCATGAGCACGACCGCGTCGAGAGCTGAGTCCGTATCGAGGCAGCGACCCCTCGGAGTGCGAAGCGCCGTCACCGACTCGCTCCTGATCACGTCGGACGTGTCCGCGCTGCACCGTGTCCAGGACGTCTATCGACCTCAGGAGGACACCGCTCTGCTGGTCGACGAACTGACCTCGGCAGACCTCTCAGGACTCCGCGTGTTGGATCTGTGCACGGGTTCAGGCGCGGTCGCCGTTGCCGCCGCTCTGGCCGGCGCCCAGGTCACCGCCGTCGATTCCTGCCGCCATGCGGTGGCCCGAACGCGCCGGTCAGCCGCGGACGCCGGGGTCGAGGTACGGACCGTCTGTGCCGATCTCGCGGACGTGAGCGAGACCGGCTTCGATGTCATCACTTGCAACCCGCCCTATGTGCCGACCCCGCCCGGCACGGAGATGTCGGCGGTCGGGCCCCGGCACGCGTGGAACGGTGGCCCTGATGGCCGCGCCGTGCTCGACGTGGTGTGTGCCATCGTGCCCGGGCTGCTCGCCGACGGTGGAACGGTGTTAATCGTGCAATCCGAACTGTCCGGCGTCGACGCCACGGTGGCCGCACTGCGCGCCGCGGGTCTGCGGACCGAAGTCACGTCCGAACGACGGATTCCGTTCGGGCCCGTCGTCAGGTCGCGTCACGACGCCCTCGTGGAGTCGGGATTCCTCGACCCTGAGTCGGACGACGAAGCGATCGTCGTCATCCGGGCGCAGCGGACCGGGGACCGCCCGGGACGAGCGGAGTCGGCATGACCGACGGACGCCGCCGAGTACGAGTGGTGCCGAAAGGCCCGATTCTGGTGGAGGGGCCGGTCGACGTGCAGCGGCCGGACGGATCGGTGCTCCACTGCGACCGTTTCCAGGTGGCTGTCTGCGCGTGCGGCTTCAGCGCGACGCCGCCGCTGTGCGACGCCTCCCATCGTCGGCGGCGACCGCGGAAGCCGACCGGCACCGCCGAGGCCGCAAACGGAGACTAAGCGCCTCGACCTCGGCGCGGCCGGTCGGGCACGAAACCGTGGTGCACACCCCAGAGAACGGCCTGCGCACGCGTGGTGACACCGATGCGGCGATAGCACGTGCGGATATAGGTCTTCACCGAATTGATCGACAACCCGGTGCTGTCGGCGATGTCGGCATTGCTCAGCCCCTGCGTGATGAGGGCCAGTACCTCGGCCTCCCGCTGGGTGAGACCCTCCTCCCGGCCAGGCCAGTCGCCCGCACTGCTCACCGCGGTCTCCTGCCGGCTCGCGAAGACGGTCGAGGACGGTTTCGCCGCGTGGATCTGCTCCAAGGCGTCCACGAGTTCCCCTGCGGGGAGTTTCTTGGATACGAGCGCGGCCGCACCGTTGTCGAGGGCCGCAGTGACAGCCGGCTCCGAGACCTCCCATGCGTACACGACCACCTTGCGCACCCGATGGTTCGCGACCAGGTCGGAGATCATCGAACGGTCGGCCGGCGGATTGGCGAAGGAGTCGTACAGCGCGATGTCGACGTCCTCGGCGACCTCGCCCGAGGTCGAGAGCGCCTGTACGCGCACGCGGTCGGAGTACCGCCGGAGCATCGTCGCCAGCCCCCGCACCACCACGTCGTAGTCGTCGATGAGGGCTACTCGAATCGGATCCATACCCAACCGTACCCATTTCCGGTACACCCCTAGGGGTGAGCCTTTTAACCCCTCGAGTCGCTTACGGTCGACGCGACGGCGGATCGAATCCCTCCGCCCGACGACAGGTGCAGGCCCGGCCCGCACCGACTCCGAAGAGGACACTCCTGTGCAAGGACACGACGGCGTCGCCGATCCCGTCGACCCCAGGCTCGCGGTCGACCAAACCTTCCAGTTCGGACGGTTCTGGTATTACCGCGATGACGACCGCTGGGAGTGGTCGGATCAGTTGGCCCGCCTGCACGGCTACGAGTCGGCCGAGTCGGTGGTCCCGACCAGCGACCTGCTGCTCAGACACAAGCACCCGGACGACAAAGACCGAGTGGCCGACCTCATCGATCGTGTCCGGCGGGCCGGCGAGCCGTTCAGCAGTCAACATCACATCATCGACACCCGCGGCGCGGTGATTCCGGTTATCGTCATCGCCGACGTACTGCAACATCCGGACGGTCGGCGACAAGGCACGTTCGGCTTCTACGTCGCGGCATCGCACAGCGGGACTGCGGCAGGCGGCAGCGCGGTGGTGCCGTCCGGGCGGGCCCACATGGACATCGACGAAATGGTCCGCCGGCGGTCGACGATCGAACGGGTCAAGGGCGCACTGATGCTGGTCTACCGGCTCGACGCCCAGCAGGCCTTCGACTTACTCGTCTGGCGCTCGCAGGAGTCGAACACGAAGCTGTACTCCCTCGCAGCCGCCATCGAGTCGAGATTCGTCGACGTCGACATGCCCTCGCGCGCCCGAACCAGCTTGGATCGAGTCGTGCTCAGCGCGCACGAGCACGTCCGTCGCGACCGGTCGGAGCACGCCTGAACCGCCGCGCGCACGTTTAGATCCGGGCGCACCCGGGCAACCACACCGTGGACACCATGTCTATCGAGTGAGGAGTCCCGATGCGTGCCGTCACATGGCAGGGCCGACGCGACGTCCGGGTGGAGACCGTCCCCGACCCGCGGATCGAAGAACCGACCGACGCCGTGATCCGCGTCAGTTCGACCAACATCTGCGGGTCGGACCTGCACCTGTACGAGGTCCTCGCGCCGTTCATGAAGGCCGGGGACGTCCTCGGCCACGAGGCGATGGGAACCGTGGAAGAGGTGGGGGCCGACACCGGCGACCTCCGAGTCGGTGACCGCGTCGTCATCCCGTTCCAGATCTCTTGCGGTCGTTGCTACATGTGCGACAGATCGCTCTACACCCAATGCGAGACCACCCAGGTCCGCGAAAAGGGGACGGGCGCGGCGTTGTTCGGCTACTCGGAGCTGTACGGCTCGGTCGCCGGCGGTCAAGCGGAGTATCTCCGCGTGCCCCAAGCCCACTTCACCCATATCAAGGTGCCGGACGGACCTCCCGACAGCCGGTTCGGCTACCTCTCCGACGTGCTGCCGACAGCGTGGCAGGCGGTGGAGTACGCGGACGTTCCCGACGGCGGGTCGCTCGCCGTGATCGGCCTGGGGCCGATCGGCGATATGGCCGCACGCATCGCCGCGCACCGCGGGATCCGCGTGATCGGCGTCGACAGAGTGCCTGAGCAGCTCGCCCGAGCCGACGCGAACGGAGTCGAGACGGTCTCCGCCGACGACGACGTCGCTACTGCGGTGCGCGATCTGACGTCGGGCCGGGGCACCGACTCCGTGATCGACGCGGTGGGCATGGAAGCGCACGGATCACCGGTCGCGAAGGCTCTGCAGCACGCCGTGGGCCTGCTCCCCGACGCGGTCGGTCGGCGGATCGACACCGCCTTCGGCGTCGACCGGATGTCGGCGTTGCACACCGCGTGCGACGTGGTCCGGCGAGGCGGAACGGTCTCCGTCTCCGGTGTGTACGGCGGTGCGATCGACCCGATGCCGATGTTCAAGCTCTTCGACAAACAGGTGCAACTCCGGATGGGACAGGCCAATGTGAAGCGCTGGACCGACGCCATCATGCCGCTGCTGACCGACGACGATCCCCTCGGGGTGGACCGCTTCGCCTCGCATCGGCTGCCACTAGACGACGCCGCAGACGCGTACCGGAAGTTCCAGGAGAAGTCGGACGGATACGTCAAGGTCGTCCTCGAACCCTGACGCCGCGCCGCCCGTCGCGGGTTTGACAACGAGAGGAGAAGCTCATGCTGGCGCTGGACTCGGACGAACCATGCGTACTGCTGACCGATCACGTCGACACTCTGGCGGACTTCTGGTCGAAAGCGCTGCACCTCGCCGTCGGGGACGCGGACTCCGATCGCGCCGAACTGGTCGATGACGGCCGGCGCGTCCAGCTCATCGTGCGACGCGTGATGCCGCCGCGGCCGCAGTCTCGGATCCGATTGTCGGCCTTCGATACTCAGGACGTCGCCGCCGCTGTCGAGCGGCTGATCGCGTTCGGCGCCTCGTCGCCCCGGACCCCCTATCCGTCGACTCCCGGGCACGCTGTGGTCATCGATCCCGACGGCAACACCGTGGAGATCACCGCGACGGTGGGCTCGGACGACTGACCGCGGCGCACCACGGGGCCGATCACGTCGCCGTCAACTCCTGCCGCAAGGTGGCGATCGACTGACGCAACAGCCGAGAGACATGCATCTGCGACATCCCCGTGCGTTGGGCGATCGCGCTCTGCGAGAGGTCTTCGAAGAATCGGAGACCGAGGATGCGGCGCTCCCGCGGCCGCAGTCGCGCGAGCGCCGGCCGGAGAGACTGCGCGACGTCGACCAGATCGTAAGCCGGGTCGGGACGGCCGATCCGGTCGATCGCGGATCGGTCGTCGGCTGCGCCCGCCGGCTGATCGAGCGAGGCCGGAGCCGATGCGGCGGCCGCCATCCGCGCTTCGTCGATGTCGGCGAGGTCGGCATCCAGTTCGGCCGCCAGCTCGGCACGCGTCGGTAGCCGATGGAGTCGGTGCGTCAGGCGTCCTTCAGCCGTCCCGATCCTCGATGACAGTTCCTTGATGCTGCGAGGAGTGCGAAGGACCGCGGTCCGGTCCCGGAAGTGCCTGCGCACCTCGCCCATCACTGTCGGGACGGCGAATGACAGAAAATCGGACCCGCGAGACGGCGCGTACCTGTCGACGGCCTGGACCAGTCCCAGTCGTGCCACTTGCACGAGGTCGTCGTGGAACTCCCCTCGGCCGCCGAACCTCTGCGCGATGTGCTGAGCGAGCGGGAGGCTCGCCACCACCGCCTCGTCTCGAAGGCACTTTCTGCGGGGATCCCCCGCGGGAAGCGCTTCGCGCTGCGCGAGCAGGTCCCGCACGTGGTCGTACCCGTCGTCGGTCATGGCAGAGCTCCTTCAACGCCGACCGCACCCAGGCGTGGCCACACGTGACCGGAGCCCGCTGTGCGGTGATGATGTGAACGCCCGGGCGCGGTGCGCCTTCCGGGCAGGAGTTCGGCTGCCGTTTCAACCGAGTGGATTCGACGCTACCCGCTGCGAGCGTCCCGCGGAAGGCAATCGGCCCCACCGACGCATATCGCCCCCGACCTGCGGGTCGGGGGCGATAGGTTTTCCGGCAGTGCCTGCGCAGTTCGGTGTCAGACGGACTTGACCTTCGACCGCAGCATGAACGCGTGCACGATCTCGACTGCGCCGACCACCACGAGCATGATGCCCGAGACGACGGTGAGGGTGGCGACCGACGAGATGGGCCAGATGATCAGGATTCCGCCGGCGATCACGGTCACGATTCCCAGGAAGATGCCCCAGCCACGGCCGGGCAGGCCGCTCGCCGAGTCCATGAAGACCGACAGTTCGGTGACTCCGCGGAAGATCCAGCCGATACCGACCCACAGTGCCAGGAGAATCACCGCGGTCTCGATGTTCCGGAAGGCCACGAAGGCCAGCAGAATCGAGATGGCGCCGGAGAGGAACGAGAGAACGCGCCACCAACCGTGGGTGTGCTGCACTCCGAAGGTCGCGGCGACCTGGAAGATGCCCGAGATCAGCAGATAGATGCCGAAAAGAATGGCGACCACCAGAAGTGTCGCCGCCGGCCAGATCAGGACGATGACGCCGAGGATCAGCGAGGCGATGCCGATTCCGAGGAGGCTCTGCCATGTGCGGGTCGCGATGTCCTTGACGGCGTCGCGCGCCGCAGCGCTGAGCGGATCATTGATTGCCAAAGTGCTCGTCGGCCTTTCTCTTTCGATGGGTGACGATCGGTGTGGACCGTCTCCGGGAACCGGGCGAGAGGCGAACTCTGTCCGGATTCATCGGAGCAGGACGATACTAGCGCGGACGGCCTTCCCCGTCCCGGTACATCGGCCCAGGTGATACGGCATCGTCACCGAGTCCGCACACCCGCCGCGCGATGCGCTAGCGTGGAGTCGACATGATCACTCACATTCAGGAGATGTCCGGCGCGTTCCGCGCCGCGAACAGATGACCGCGCTCCGCAGCCGATTCCAATGGATCGGCCAGTGGATCCTGCCGTCGCACCCGCGCCCGCGGGCCGACCTCACCTCATCTCTCCCGCGCGACCACGCGCATTCGACTGATCGGTCATCGATATGAAGCAGTACACCCAACAGCAGATCCTCGACTCGTTCCGCGGCGCCACCCGCAGCGAGATCAAGAAGGTCACCTTTCCCCTCGACTTCGACGACGTCGACTTCTCGCGCCTCGAGTACTACGGCTGGCGCGACCGCAAGATGCCCCGCCGCGCCTACATCGCGGTGGAGCACGACGGCCGGCTCGTGTCGTTGATCCTCAACCGCGCCGAGGCGACGCCGTCGCGCCGCACGATGTGCACCTGGTGCCGGGACGTCGACCTCAGCGAAGAGGTGGTGCTGTACACCACCAGGCGCACCGGTGCGCAGGGCAGGCGTGGCGACACCATCGGCACGCTGGTGTGCTCGGGGTTCCACTGCTCGAAGCACGCCCGTAAGCTGCCGCCCGCCTATCACAAGGCCACCGACCTCGACGCCATTCGGGCCGAGCAGGTGGCCGGACTGCGCAACCGCGTCGGATCGTTCGTCGCCGAGGTGCTCTCGACCGAGGACTGACGCGCGGCGCGGGCCGCACGGCGGCCCGCGCGGGTCGCGCCGAGCGTCGAGGCACTGCGGCCGTAGCCCACCAGGAACAGACCGGGGACCCGGACCACGCTGACGTCGTCGTCGGCCATCAGCACGCCGCCGGAGGGCTCCCGGATCCCGAGCGGGGCCAGGTGTGCGAGCGACGGCCGAAAGCCAGTGGCCCAGATGATCACGTCCACCGGTTCGCTCGTGCCGTCGGCGAACTCGACACCGTTGCGCACCAGACGCGCGAGCGGACCGCGCGAGGACAGGACACCGCTGTCGATCGCCGGCGCGAACCGCGGGGTTCGCGGCAGCCCCGTGGCCGCGACCACGCTCAGCGGTCGCAGACCCGCACGGGTCCGGGCCGCGACACCGTTCTCGACGGCGAGCCCCCATCGAGCGTCGAACGGGGTGTCGCGCCAGCGCGGCGGCGTGCGCGTCGACCAGATCGGGACGGCACCGGCCTCGTCCAGGAGTACGACGAACTCGACAGCGGATATGCCTCCGCCGACCACCAGGACCCGCTGTCCGGCGAAGTCCTCCGGTTCCGGAAAGTCCCGGGTGGTCAGTTGACGGCCCGCGAAACGACCCGGGTACCACGGCACATACGGGTGATCCCACGTGCCGGTACCACTGATCACCGCCGACGCACGGTAGGTCCGCGTCGCTCCGCCGGGGCCCTCGGCACGGACGAGGAAGCGCCACACCGGTTCGCCCGTCGGTTCGACCGCGACCACTCGCCACGGTCGCGCCACCCGGAGACCGTGCTCGGCCTCGTAACGCCCGTAGTAGCGCTTGATCACCTCGCGCGCGGGCTCGTCAGGATCGGCACCGGTGAGCCGTGTGCCGGGCAGGTCGTGGACGCCGTTCACCAGGCTGAAGGTCAGGGCGTCCCAGCGATGGCTCCACGCTCCGCCCGGAGTCGGGTTTGCGTCGAGCACCTCGAAGTCGCTGCCCGCACGCAATCCGCCGCGCTGGAGGAAGTAGGCGGCCGAGAGTCCGGCCTGGCCGGCGCCGATCACCACGATCCGGCGGTCGACTGCGGCCGCAGTCAGCGTCGTCGGCACTTCTGGGTCTCGGCTCATGACTGAGGCAACCGCACGTACCTCCTCGGTGTTCCGAGACAGTTGCGTCAGTCACAGTTGCGTGCACAAAACTTTTCACTCGTGCAATACTGCACTAGTGCAAAATATTTCTGAACTAGGCCTTCGGGAACGCCAGCGTCTTGAGACGCTGCGTGCACTGCGAACGGCCGCCGTCGAACTGGTGGGTGAGAACGGACTCCACGACACCACGGTCGCCGAGATCGCCGACCGCGCCGGAGTGTCACGACGGACGTTCTTCAACTACTACGCGTGCAAAGAGGACGCCGTCCTCGGAGCCGTGCCGCCGACAGTGCCCGACCAGGCGCTCAAGGATTTCGTCGAAGCCGGTCCCGGCCCGGACCGCCTCGACCGTGCCGTCGATCTGGTGATGGCGGTCGCCAAGAGCATCCGACAGGGCGGCGGCCCCCATTCCGACCACCGCGAGCTGATCCGTCGGTTTCCCGAGCTCGTCGAACGGATGCAGCAGCACGGCACCGCCGCGCAGGAACTGCTGAGTTCGGTGATCACCGAACAGATCGGTGAGCGAGCCGGCCCGGAATCGGTGGACGACGCCCGCGCGCTCATCATGCTCGCCGGCGCCGTCCTGCGCTTCGCCTACAAGAAGGACCCCGAAGTCCTCGACAACCCCGACTCGCCCGCCCTCGCCGACGCCGGCGCAGTCTTCCGCCGAACCATCAAGGACCTGCTATGACCACTTCCCTCGCCGAACCAACGGACGGCACTACCGGGAATACCGAGCGCCGCAGCGTGATGCTGCTGTTCATCGGACTGATGATCACGATGCTGCTGGCATCGCTGAACCAGACCGTGCTCTCGACAGCTCTGCCGACCATCGTCGGTGAGCTCCAGGGCGTCGACCAGATGACCTGGGTCATCACCGCCTACATCCTCGCGTCCACCATCGTGATGCCCGTATACGGCAAGATCAGCGACTTGCTGGGCCGCAAGCCCGTACTGATCGCCGCGATCCTGATCTTCCTCAGCGGTTCGGTGGTCGGCGCACTCTCCGGGAACATCACCTGGCTGATCTTCGGCCGCATCCTCCAGGGCATCGGCGGCGGCGGATTGATGATCCTGTCGCAGGCGGCCATCGCCGACGTGGTTCCCGCCCGGGAACGCGGCCGCTACATGGGCTTCCTCGGCGCGGTCTTCGCCGTCTCCTCGGTCGCCGGCCCGCTGCTCGGCGGCTGGCTCACCGAGGGCCCGGGCTGGCGCTGGGCGTTCTGGCTGAACCTCCCGCTGGGTGCTCTCGCGATCGCCGCCACCCTGGCCTTCATGAAGCTGCCGAAGGTGCAGCACGAGGTGCGACCGCGACTGGACTACCTGGGTATGGCTCTGATCGCCGGCGCCACCACCAGCCTCGTGCTGATCTGCACCTGGGGCGGGCACACCTACGACTGGCTGAGCCCGCAGATCCTCGGCCTCGCGGTCGCGACCGTCGTCCTGGCTGTGGGATTCGTCGTCGCCGAGCTGCGCGCCGACAACCCGGTCATGCCGATGAAGCTGTTCGCGGATCGCAACTTCACGTTGACGACCGTCGCGAACCTGATGATCGGCGTCGCCATGTTCGGCGCTCTGGGCTACATGCCGACCTACATCCAGATGGTCACCGGAGTCGACGCAACCGTCGCAGGCCTGTTGATGATCCCGATGATGGGCGGACTGCTCATCACCTCGATCGCCTCCGGTCAGGCCGTGGCACGCACGGGCCGCTACAAGATCTTCCCGATCATCGGCTCCATCGTCATGGGCGTCGGCCTGGTGCTGATCGCGTCGATGCACATCACCACTCCCACCTGGCTCATGTGCGTGTATCTGGCCGTCTTCGGCATCGGCATCGGCCTGTCGATGCAGATCCTGACCCTCATCGTGCAGAACTCGTTCCCGGTCACCATGGTCGGCACCGCGACCGCCGCGAACAACTACTTCCGTCAGGTCGGCGCCACCCTGGGATCGGCGGTCGTCGGATCGATCTTTGCCTCCCGCCTGGCCACCCTGCTCACCGAGAAGCTCGCGGGCAGCGGCGCGGGAGCCGGCGGCGACGCGGGTCGCAACGGTCTCACGCCGGCAGCGGTGAACGCCCTGCCCGACGCCGTGCGCATCCCGATCATCGAGTCGTACAACGAGGCGTTGCTGCCGATCTTCCTGTTCTTCGTTCCGCTGGCCGGGATCGCACTCGTGGTCCTGCTGTTCGTGAAGGAGAAGCCGCTCGCGACGACCGTCCAACGAGAGGCAGCCGAACTGCTCACCGAGGAGGAATTGCTGACCGAGGCCGAGATGATCACCATCGAAGCCGCAGAGGAGGCCGGCAACGACAAGGCCGCGGCGACCCGCTCCCGCGAGTAGTCGTCGGCGCGAGCCCGTCACCCGCTCCACCCCTTTCTCTACCCTTCGTCTCAGGCGACGGCGAGCGCGTCCACCGGCGTCACCGACACCGCACGACGACTGGGCGGCAGGGCGGCGATCGCCACCAGCACGACCGTTCCCGCGACGATTCCCACGAACGCGCCCAGCGGCAGTCCGATCGGGAATCCCGGCGTGATCGCACCGATGAGCGACTGGCTGCCGACCGCCCCGAAGATCACGCCCAGCGCCAGACCCGCCACCATCGCCGTCCCGGACAAGGCGATCGATTCGAGAGTGATCGTGGCGCGGACCTGCCTGGCGGTGAAGCCCATCGCGCGCAGCATGCCGATCTCACGAGTCCTCCCGATCACTGTCAACGACATCGTCGACACGAAGCCCACCGCTGCGATGAGCACCGAGATGAGAATCAGTCCCACCAGCACCCACGTCATCATCGACATCACGTGCCGGTTCTCCTCCACCTGTTCGGGCGTGAGATCCCAGCGGTCGATGGACTGCTGCAACGACCTCATACCCGCGACGATCGTGGTGATCAGGGTGACGCCGATGAACAGTCCGACGGTGGAGCGTGTGGTGCGGCCCGGGTCGGCGACCGAGTTCTTGCGCGCGAGGATCGCCGCCGGGCTCGCGCCCAGGAGCCGTCCCACACCGGCGACCATCGCGGGCACGAGGATCGGCGCACCGACCAGCAGTCCCACCGCGGCCGTCGCGGTGCCGAGGAAGGCCACGACGAATCCGCTCATGCTCCCCTCCTCCCCCAACAGACACGCGGCTCCGAGCAGGAGCGCGCCGACACCGGTCGCGATGACGGCCGCGGTGCCGCGAAGCCACCGCATCGAGCCCTTCGGCGCGACGACGGCGGCTCCGGAGAGCGTCTTCCGCGAACCCACCATTGTCGCGCCCACCGCGACACCCACCACCACGATCGCCGCGAGCACGGTGGTCGGGGGAAGGTAGCTGTACCGGATGGACGGAAGGATGTCCCGCGACACCATCACGGTCCGTGCGGCGTCGGCCAGCGTCACTCCGGCGACCAGCCCGATCCCGGCACCGATCGCCGCGACCTTCGCGACCCCGCGCACCAGACTCGACCGCAGCTGTCTCGACGAGGCGCCGATCAACCGCAGCAGCTCGAGTTGCTTGCGTCGGCCGGCGATCACCGTGTCGACACCGTTGCCGATCACCAGCGCGGCCACGAACAGCGCGATGAGAATGAACACGGACGACACGATGCCGAGCACCACTCCCACGTTGCCGCCGTTGTGCTCACCGGCCCGGCCGAGGAAGTCGGAGGCCGTGAGCACCATTCCGGCGTACGCCGCCGACAGGCCGCAGACCACGCCCACGGTCGACAGTTCCCGCAGCGAACCCGCCGTCAGGCGGTAGTCCGTGGCCCTCATGCCGCCGCCCCCTGGAGATTGATCAGGAGGTCGGAGATCTGGTGCGGGTCGAGGCCCCGGTACTCTCCGACGATCCGGCCGTCTGCCAGTACCAGGATGCGATCGGCGTACGACGCGGCCACCGGGTCGTGCGTGACCATCGCGATCCCCTGCCCGTACTCGCGAGCGGCCGTGGTCAGCAAGGTCAGCACCTCGCGGCTGGTGCGCGTGTCCAGGGCGCCGGTCGGCTCATCGGCGAGAATGATGGTCGGGCGGCCGGCCAGGGCCCGAACGATCGCCACCCTCTGCTGCTGTCCGCCCGACAGCTGGGACGGCAGATGGTCCAGGCGATCGCGGAGTCCGAGCGAACCGACCAGGTGAGCGATCCACGCCTGCTGCACGGCGTCCGGCTTGTGTCCCGCCAGGACGAAGGGCAGCCGGATGTTCTCGTCCGCGGTCAGCGTCGGGATCAGATTGAACGACTGGAAGACGAAGCCGATGTTGGTGCGGCGCAGGAGCGTCCGCGCGGTGTCGTCGAGCCCGACGATGGGCGTCTGGCCGAGCCAGATCTGACCGGAGGTCGCCTCGTCGAGTCCGGCCATCACGTTCATCAGGGTCGATTTGCCCGACCCCGACGGGCCCATGACGGCGGTGAACTCGCTGCGGCGGATGTCGACCGAGACGTCGCGCAGCGCGTGGACTGGGTTCGCCGGATCACCGTAGGTGCGCGACACGTGGCGCATGACGACGGCGGGTCCGGTACTGATCTCGTTGGCGTTCATACGTCAAAGTTATGGCTCTGACCTGGCTCTTCGCGTCCGCCTACCGGCGCAAATCGCGTCCTCCGACGGGCGGGTGCGGGGTCATCCCGCAGATGTACGCCGCTGCGTCCTCCGGCTCGTCAGACGAGGCCGTGCTCGTACGCGTACACCACGAGTTGTACGCGGTCGCGCAGCGACAGCTTCGCGAGAATCCGGGAGATGTGCGTCTTGACCGTCGCCTCCGACAGGAACTCGGCTTGCGCGATCTCGGCATTCGACAGCCCGGACGCGGCACGCACCAGGATTTCGCGTTCGCGGACCGTGAGCGCGTCGTACTCCGGTCCGGGACGGGCGGTACGGGTTCCGTGCCGCTCGAAGAGCCTTCGGGTGGCCGATGCCGCGACCACCTGGCTGCCGTCGGCCACCGCGCGCACCGAGGCCAGCAGGAACTCCGGTTGCGCGTCTTTCAGGACGAATCCGCTCGCACCGGCTTCGATCGCCCGTGCGGCGGCCTCGTCGACGTCGAATGTGGTGAGCACGAGGATCTTCGGCGCCTCGTCGCCGAGGTCGGCCACGAGTTGACGGGTCGCGGTGATCCCGTCGATGCCCGGCATGCGCACATCCATGAGGATCACATCGGGCGCGGACGCGCGCACCGTCGACGAGAGGTTCAGCGCCGACGACTCCTGCGCCACCACTTCCACATCGGGTTGGCTGTCGAGAATCATCGCGATCCCGCCACGGAACAGCGGCTGATCGTCGATGAGGGCGACGCGGATCATGACGGTCCTTCCGGACGAGCAGGGATGACGAGTTCGACGAGCCAGCCGCCTTCGACGGCGGCGCTGGTCAGCGTACCGCCGGCGAGTTCGGCCCGCTCTGCCATGCCCCTGATGCCGTGGCCCGCGCCACCGGGAGCCAGCGGCTTCTCCGACAGCGAGTTCGCCACCGTGAGCCGGCATCCGTCCGACCAGTCCTGCCGGACGTACACCGGCGCACCCAGGTCGCCGTACTTGAGCGCATTCGTCAATGCCTCGGTGAGGACCGCGAAGGCGACCCGCACACTCAGCGGCGACGCCGCGTCCTCGTCACCGATCTCGGTGGACTGCAACGTCATTCCGGCTGCGCGCATCCGTGCGTAGAGCTGGTCGCGGTCGGTTCGCGCGTGCTCGGCCGTCGACTCGGTGCTGCGCAGTTCCTCCAGCACGCCCCGGACGTCGGCGAGCGCCTGCCGCGCCGTGTCGGCGATGACGCCGAGCGCCTCCTTCGCCGCCTCAGGACTGGCGTCCAGGGCGAAGCGTGCTCCTTCGGCCTGCGCCACCACCACCGCGAGCGAGTGCGCCACCACGTCGTGCATGTCGCGGGCCAGACTCGACCGCTGGGCCTGCTCGTCGTACAGGTCGAGCAGTCGCCGTCGTTCGAGTTCGGAGATCTGCTCGGCGATCCTCGCCTGTTCCACGCTGTGGCGCTGATACCGGATGAATCCGAAGGTCCAGCTGCCCACCAGCAGCACCGCGATGCCGACGAAGGTCATCGTGTGCGAGACGATCGTCGACGCCTCGGCATCGGTGCCGAACGCCGTCGACCTCGGATACACCCACGCCGCGATCGCCGAACCCACGACTGCCACGGCCAGCGACGCGCCCCGGACCCGACGATCCGGATGATTGCCCGCCGTGTAGTAGAGCACCGAGTAGAGCAGGCACGGTCCCACCGCGACGTCGTAGGTCGCCACCTGGATCACCGCCGACGTGACCGCCAGCAGCATCATCACCGACGGCGCGGACCGGCGGCACATCAGTGCCAGCCCGATCAGCAGGCTGACCACCTGCACCGTCGTGGTGAGACCTGACGAGAAGGCCAGCATCAGCACCAGCAGAATCAGACCGATGACGGCGTCGGCGATCGTCGACCGTCGTGAGAGGTTCGGGAACGCGAGGGGGTCGGCGACGCGGTACCTGCCGATCATGACCATGCCACTACCGTGCCATGCCCGGAGCGCATGGCCGACTCGATCCCCTGTGACCGGCGATGCATTCGACGCTCGATCCGCCGATTGTGCCAATGAGCGTTGTACCGTTCACGTGTGACTTCGTTAGCAGACCGTGGGAGACGGAGCGTCACGGGCATCGCACAGCAGTCGACCGCACTGGTCGGCCGGGCCGCGGCCTCCGCCACCGACGCCCTCGCAGTGCCGGGAGCCCGAGCGCTGGCGACCGCGCGCACCTTCACCAGCCCGATTCAGGCACAGTCCGCCCCGGTTCCGGTGGACGGTGTGGAAGCCGCCAACCGGCTGCTGCGCCAACTCGGCATCACCACGTTCACGCCGACCGTCGGGCTCAGCACCGACCTCACCTTTCCGGTCGCGGTCGGCGGCGCCGTGGCCGGTCCGTACACCCCGGGAATCGGCAACCTCACCATTGCGAACGTCAGCGTGAACGCGGTGCGCGGCGGCGAGATCCTCTACGGTTTCCTGCCCGTGGGCGTGTTCGCCGACTTCGGCGACAAGTCCGGCGTCCACGTCGCTTGGTTCAACGTCACCACGCTGCGCGGTGGGCTCGGCGCGCCGCTCGGCGGACTCACGGACACGGTGATCGACGCGGTCTCCAAGCGTGTGAAGTCCGCACCGATTCCGCCGGTGATGTACGCCGGCACGGTCTCTCGCCTCAAACGAGCGCTGCGCGTGATCCCGTCGAACGGCGTTCGCGGAGGTCTGGTCGACACCGGCCAGGGCGTCGTGGTGTGCGCCGTCTACGGCACCGTGCGACGCGGCCGGACCTCGTACTTCTTCCTGCCGTCGATCGGGGTGACCCGGGCCTGAGCGGGGCGGTCGGCGGGAGCAGGGATGTTGACGGACGCAGGGGTGTTTCAGTGGGGCGAGCGGGGCTCGAACCCGCGACCAGCTGATTATGAGTCAGCGGCTCTAACCGACTGAGCTATCGCCCCTGAGCCGAATCGGCCCGAGGACAGAGATTACCCTCCGCCTACTTCTTGCTCTGCACCGCAGTGGCGGCGGGCCCGTCGTCGGAACCGATCCGCTTCACGTAGCTGTACATCGCCGTGAGCATCACGGCGAATACCACGACGCCGATCACCTGCATCCAGTTGCCGAGTCCGTCGCCGACGATCGCCAGCGGCGAGTCGTCTCCGGTGCCGGCGACGATGCCGGCGAAGACGACGCCGTAGAGGCTCTCGCCGACGATCAGGCCGGTCGCGAGGAGCACGCCGAGCCGCTTCTTCCGTTCGCCGCCGATCGGGTCGCGCAGCGCCCACTTGTCGTACGCCAGACCGATGAAGGCACCGATCGGAATGATGAGCGTGAGCGACATCGGCAGGTACATGCCCATACCGACGGCCAGCGGTGGCAGCTTGAGGTTCGAGGTGGTCCGCTTGAGCACCTCGTCGACCACGATGACGCCGGCGCCGATCGCCGCGCCGAGGCCGATCAGGGCCCAGTTGAGGTCGCCGCCGAAGACGCCCTTCGCCAGTGTCGAGAGCAGTGCGGCCTGCGGGGCGGCCAGGGCGTTCTCCGTGGCGTTCGGGGCGCCCTGGAAACCGAAGGCGTTGTTCATCAGTCCCAGGATCGGCGGGATCACGGCGGATCCGAAGAGCACGCCGATGATGAGCGCGACCTGCTGCTTCCACGGCGTGGCGCCGACGAGTTGACCGGTCTTGAGATCCTGCAGGTTGTCGTTGGAGATGGTCGCGACACCGAACACCACCGACGAGGTGAACAGCGTGTACGCGATGAGCGCCTCGGTCTGACTCGTGCTGTCGGCGGGGCCGTGCGTCACCTTGATCAGCAGTGCCGCGCACAGGACCACCAGCACGCCGACACCGGAGATCGGGCTGTTCGACGATCCGATCAGGCCCGCCATGTATCCGCACACGGCGGCCACGACGAGGCCGATCACGAAGACGAAGATGATCGTGACGATCAGGATGCCGGTGGCGCTCCCGACCAGCGCGGTCCCCTTCATGAAGTCCCAGAGAAGCCATCCGATCGGGATGAGCGCGACGATGATCGTCAGGCCGACGTACTGGATCGGGATGTCGCGTTCGGTCACGTCGACGCTCTCGCCCGACCTGCGCTTGCGTGCGCTGGCCGCGGCCGCCACGATGCCGCGCAGGATCGGGCCGATGACGGTCAGCAGCGTCCACACGGCCGCGACCGCGATCGCGCCGGCGCCCACCATCCGCACGTCGGCGCTGAAGACGCTGTTCACACCGTCGAGCAGATCGCCGGAGGGAATGGCGTCCCATGTCCGCGTCGGAAGGATGACGAAGAAAGAGATCACCAGGCCGACGAGCATCGCGATACCGACCCCGATGCCGACCAGGTGGCCGACGCCGATCAGCGCCATCGACAGGCTGGCACCCACCATCGTCGCGCCCGAGCCGACACGGAACGCGACCGCGACCTCGGAGGCGATCAGCTTCAGCGAACCGAGCAGGGAGAAGAACGCGGCGCCCACCGCACCGAGAACGATCGCTCGCATACCGCCGCGGTTGGGGTCGACGGCGTCGGGGTCGCGCCCGGACGAGTCGCCGACCTTCAGGACCTCCGCGGCCGCCACTCCCTCGGGATACGGCAGATCAGAGCCGGTGACGAGCGCGCGCCGCAGCGGGATCGAGTACATGACGCCGAGGATGCCGCCGATCGCGCAGACCGCGACGGTCATCCAGTACGGAAAGCCGGTCCACCAGCCGATCATGATGAGACCGGGCAGGACGAAGATGATGGCCGAGAGCGTGCCCGCCGCCGACGCGATGGTCTGCACGATGTTGTTCTCCACGATCGTGTGATCGCGGAAATAGCGCAGTACCGACATCGAGATGACCGCCGCCGGAATCGCTGTGGCGAACGTGAGACCGACCTTGAGTCCGAGGTAGACGTTGGCCGCGGTGAAGACCAGGGTGATGAGACCACCGAGGATCACGCCGCGAGTCGTCAGCTCGCGCACCGAGCTCCTCATCACCTGCGTCATGCGCTTACCCTTTCCGCCGGGACGAGGGCGTCCGTCAGCAGAGAATCACCTTACGACGCACCGCAGACGATGCTGGGGAGAACCCGCCGATGGACGCCGCGGCCGAACCGCTCAGACCGCGTCCGCTCCGGCGTCGAAGGCCTGCTCGAGCAGACTGCGCCGATACGCTTCGAGCGCCACGAGGTCGCCGAAGAGCGCGTTGTAGCCGTCGGGGTCCCCGGCGGGCGACATCCGGCGCAGCTTCGATTTGATGTCGGCGATCTGAGAGCCGACCCAGATCTCCTGCGACCGCGCCAGGACGCTCGAGATGTACTGCGGCACACGGTCGTCCTCGACCGGGAGCGGCTCCACCGCCAGCTCGGTGACGAGCGGAGCCACCGCGGGGTCGTCGATCACGCCGTGATGGACGGCGTCCACCCAGGCGGCGCCGCCGAGACCGCTCGCCGCTCCCCCGGCCGCCGCTATCGCCTCGCGGACAGCCAGGTACGAGGGATCGGTGAAGCACTCGCCGGGCAGGGAATCGAAGACCGTGCCCGCGATGGCGGGATACTGAAGCGCCGCCTTGAGCGCTTCGCGCTGGTGCCAGAGCCGCGGGTCGTTCGGCAGCGGTCGCGCGGTCGGCGGCGGCGACATCGCCTCGGGCCGGGTGCGCGAGTTCCGCTGCCGCGCGTTCGCGCCGCGCCGGCCACCGTGTCGCTTGGCCTCGGCGCGCACGCGCGAGAGAACCTGGGCCACATCGTCCCAGCCGACCCACCCGGCGAGCTGGCGCGCGTATTCGTCCCGCAGCGCGACGTCGCGGATCCTCGCCACCACCGGCACCGTCTCCCGCAGGGCCGCCACGCGGCCCTCCGCGGTGTCGAGGTTCTGCTGGGCGATCAACGACTTGATCGCGAACTGGAACATCGGGATGCGCCGGGCGATGAGATCGCGCAACGCCGGATCGCCGGCAGATTGTCGGAGCTCGCACGGATCCATACCGTCGGGCGCGACGGCCACGAAGGTCTGACCGGCGATGGACTGCTCCCCCTCGAAGGCCTTCAGCGCCGCGGCCTGACCGGCGTCGTCGCCGTCGAAGGTGTAGATCACCTCGCCGCGGAAGTACGAGTCGTCCATCATCAGCCGGCGGATCAGTGCCAGATGGTCCTCTCCGAACGCCGTGCCGCAAGAGGCCACGGCCGTGGTGACACCGGCCATGTGCATCGCCATGACGTCGGTGTAGCCCTCGACGATCACGACCTGGTGGCCCTTGGCGATGTCACGCTTGGCCAGGTCGAGTCCGAACAGCACCTGCGACTTCTTGTACAGCATGGTCTCGGGCGTGTTCATGTACTTGCCGAGGTTGTCGTCGTCGAAGAGCTTGCGCGCGCCGAACCCGATGACATCGCCGCCGAGATTGCGGATGGGCCACAGCAGACGCCGATGGAACCGATCGATGGGCCCTTTGCGGCCCTGCTTCGACAGCCCGGCGGCTTCCAGCTCGGAGAACTGGAAGCCGAGCTTCAGCAGGGCCTTCGTCATCGTGTCCCACCCGGCGGGGGCGTACCCGCAGCCGAAATGCGCCGCCGCAGTGCCGTCGAAGCCGCGTTCGGTGAGGAAGTCGCGCGCCACCTGCGCCTCGGGCGTCGCGAGCTGTTCGGCGTAGAACTGCTGCGCCGCCGCGTTGGCGGCCACGAGCCGGGCGCGCGTGCCGCGGTCGCGCTTGATCGCGGTGCCGCCGCCCTCGTAGTTGATGGTGTAACCGATCCGGTCCGCCAGCTGTTCGACGGCTTCGACGAAACTGACGTGCTCCTGCTTCTGCAGGAACGTGTAGACGTCGCCGCCCTCGCCGCACCCGAAGCAGTGGAAGTGCCCGTGATGAGGCCGGACGTGGAACGACGGTGTCTTCTCATCGTGGAACGGGCACAACCCGGTCATGCGGTCCGCGCCGGCCCTGCGCAGCGTGACATAGTCTCCGACCACGTCTTCGATGCGCGTCTGCTCACGGATCGCGGCGATGTCGCGATCGGGGATTCGGCCTGGCACGCACCCAGTCTAGGCGCCGCGCCCGAACGGGGTCGGCCGGGCGCGACTCGCCCGGCGCACCTCGCCGCTTTCTCTTGAAGCCGACTTCTGTCGGACCCGCGTCGTACAGTGACACCACCAATCGAACAAATGATCGAATCGGTCAGGAGGATGTCATGTGTGAGTTCGACCCACGGTGCGACGGCGCGGACGATCTGGTCGGCGACGCCCTCGCGCTCATCGCGGAGGGACGCTGGTCGGTGACCGGCGTGCTCGGTGACGCCGCCAACCCGCCCCTGACCTACACCACCGGGCTGACCGAGCACGGACGCCCGGAACTGGTGATGACCGGGCTCCCGCCGGATCTCGCCGGGATCCTGCTCGACCACGCGGCACGGGCGGTGGTCGCCGACCCTGGCTTCGGCCCGGGGTCCGACGTACCCGCGCGGTTGCGCCGCCCGGTCCGGTTCCGTGCGATCGACGTCATCGACGCCGGAGCTCTGCGGCTCACGCGGGTCGTCTACGGCGCCCGGTTCGATGCGATACAACTCGTCTGGCCCGACGACGACGGCCGGTACCCGTGGCAGTCCGGGTACTCCATCCCGGCACGGGTGCAACCGCTGCTCGGCGTGCCCGAATCGGAGGCCGCGTAAGCGGCGCGCGGCCGGTGTAAGCCGACGACAGCGCCGTGAAAGCGCACGGGCGCATGGTTTCCGGCATGAACACATACTCCTCAACGCTCCCCCGGTCGAGCGCTTCAACCGGGCGTGACTCCGATCTCGCCATCGACGCCCGAGGTCTGGTCAAGCACTTCGGGTCGACGAAAGCCGTCAACGGCGTCGACCTCGCGGTGCCCGCAGGCACGGTCTATGGGGTCCTCGGTCCCAACGGTGCGGGCAAGACCACCACCGTCAGCATGCTGGCGACCCTCCTGAAGCCCGACGCCGGATACGGCCGGATCTTCGGCTACGACGTGGTCGAGGATCCGGTCGCGGTGCGGTCGCTGATCGGCGTCACCGGTCAATACGCGTCGGTCGACGAAGACCTGACCGCAGCGCAGAACCTCACGCTGTTCGCCCGGCTTCTCGGCAAGTCGAAGGCTCAGGCGCGCAGCCGTGCCGAGGAACTGCTCGCCGACTTCTCACTGGAGGAGGCCGCGAACCGTCCGCTGAGCGACTTCTCCGGCGGCATGCGCCGGCGTCTGGACCTCGCGGCGTCCCTGATCGACACTCCACCGCTGCTGTTCCTGGACGAGCCGACCACCGGACTGGATCCGCGCACGCGCGCGCAGATGTGGGAGACCATCCGCAAGCTCGTCGCACAGGGTTCCACGGTCCTGCTCACCACGCAGTACCTCGACGAGGCCGATCAGCTCGCCGATCGGATCGCCGTCATCGACCGCGGTCTGGTGATCGCCGACGGAACCGCGGACGAACTCAAGCAGTCCATCGGCTCGAGCACCCTGATGCTCACGCCGGCCGATCGTGACGACGCCGCGCACGTGGCCCGACTCGCCGAGCGGGTCCTCGGCGAGTCCGCGACCCTCAGCCCCGAGGCCGGTCGCATCACCGTGGCACTGCACCATCCCGACCGCGTGCCCGACGTCCTGCTCGCCCTGCGCGACGAGCAGATCGAGATCGACGAGATCACCGTCTCCAAGCCCACCCTCGACGAGGTCTTCCTCACGATCACCGGGCACTCCGAATCCGATGAGTCCGACCCGCGCACCGAAACCGACGCCGAGGAGGCACTCCGATGACCACCACCCTGACCCCTCCCTCTCCCCGGACCGCGATCAGCATCGAACAGGTCCGGACGCAGGCGAAGCGCTCCATCGGCTTCGGCGAGACCGTGAGCCAGTCGTTCTCCCTGGCCCGCCGCAGCATCATCAAGATGCTCCGCAATCCGGAGCAGTTCTTCGACGTGGTGCTGCAACCGATCATCTTCACGTTGATGTTCACCTACATATTCGGCGGCGCGATCAGCGGCGACACCAAGAGCTACCTCCCGGTCATCATTCCGGGAATCCTGGTGCAGACTGTGATCGTGACGTCGATCGTCACCGGCACGCAGCTCCGCGAAGACATGAACAAGGGCGTCTTCGACCGCTTCCGATCGCTGCCGATCGCGCGGATCAGTCCCCTCGCCGGCGCACTGCTCGCCGACGTCGTCCGGTATCTCATCGCCACCGTCATCACGTTCGCGGTAGGCATCGCGATGGGCTGGCGACCCGACGCCCTCGGCGTCCTCGGCTCCACCCTGCTGGTTCTGGTGTGCAGCTTCGCGGTGTCGTGGATCTTCGCCTTGATGGGCTGCCTGGTGAAGAAGGCGTCGGCCGTGCAGGGCGTGTCGATGCTGATCATGTTCCCGCTGACCTTCATGTCGAACGCGTTCGTGCCGGTGGAGACCATGCCGGGCTGGCTGCAGGGATTCGTCAACGTCAATCCAGTGAGCCACCTGGTGACGGCGGTCCGCGAGATGTGCAACGACGGGCACGTCGGTTCGCATGTGCTGTGGAGCCTGATCGGTGCCGCGGTCATCACCGCGGTGTTCGCCCCGCTGGCCGTGCGGGCATACATCCGCAACGCGCGCTGAGCCGATCGAACAGCCGTCAGTCGCGGCCCTCGCCGAGGATCTTCACGGTCTCGGCGAGGGCCGCTTGGCGTCCCAGACCGCCTAATCGCGCCCGGGCACGATCCCACACCTCGTCGGCGGCGCCCGACACCTCGCGCCGGCGTTCCATCAACTCCTGCATCGCGGGATAGTCGCGTCGTGCGTGCAGCCGCTCGGCGAGCACCAGCAGTGCCACCCCGCGTTCGTCGCCGGGCCGCAGTGCGCACAGCAGTGCGCCGCTCACCAGCGCCACGTTTCCTGTCTGCGGAAGGTCGTACCATCCGAGTTCGGCGATGGTGGCGCCGAGCGAGTCCGCGAAGGGCGCGACGTAGCGTTCTGCGGCCTCGCAGGCTCCGATCTGTATCAATCCCGCGGCCACCGCGCTGAGCGTCATCACCGCACCGGGATCGCGGGTGGCCAGCGGGTGCCCCGCGAGCAGCACATCACCCGCCTCCTCATATGCCGACCGCGATCGGTCGCCCGTCATCCGCCGGTACTCGGCAGTCGCGAGCATCATCACCGCGACGGCCTCGGGGTCGCCCTGCGGCGTCGGGACGCCCGGCTCCCAGCCGTGCGCGATGGCGTCGAGTTGCCCGCGCGCCCGATCGAACTCCCCGAGCTGCAGTAACGCCGCGACGACGTACGCGCCCACCTGCTGGGCGTCGTCCTGGGCTCCGAGTTCGCGGAAGCGTCTGAGACTGCCTTCGTACAGGCGCAGACCCTCGCGCCACAGACCCTGCTGGCTGTAGAGACTCGCAGTGCTCATGTCCACCATCGCCGCGGCGAACGAGTCCGGCCGAGCGGGGAACTCCGTGAGCTGAGCGCTGATCCGCAGCGCACCGACCAGGTCTCCGCCGTTCTCCTTCATATTGAGCAGCAGGGTCAGGGCGATGGCGCGCACCACCGCCGCGTGGCCGGGAGCAGAGCCGCGCACGATCGTCCGGTACACCTCGATCATGGTGCGGCTCATCAGCAGCGCCGAGAGGAACTCCGCGGGATCGTCGAATGTGTGCTCCGGGCGATGCAGCCGACGCAGCCGAGTGCGGACTCGGGCCGTCGACCGCTGACGCCGGCGCGGAATGAAGTGCAGGGCCGCGGCGATCAGCGTCACCTGCCACGCTTCGCGCTCGGCGTCGTCGAGATCGGACGGCGGCACGGGCAACGCGTCGACGATCCGCTCACCCCACGACTGCACCTCCTGATGCAGCCCGCGGCTCGACCAGAATGCGCTCAGCACCGGGAACACCGTGACGATCGTCGGCCACGCGGGCGCGCCGAGTTCCACGGCCCGCCGCAGCACCCAGACGAGGTTGTCGGCCTCGCGGTCCACTTCGGCCGCCAGGTCGCGATCGGCCTCGACGTCGTATCGGGCGCGGATGTCGCGGCAGAGCTCGCGGGCCCACCGCTGCATCGCGTCGACCACCTCGCCCGTCGCTCCCGTCTCGGTGAGTCGCTGCTCACCGAACTCACGGACCATCTCGAGCATCCGGAACCGGGCACGACCGCCGGCGTCGTCCACCTGCAGAAGTGACTGGTCGGCGAGCGAGGCCAATGCGTCGTCGAGCGCGATGCCGCTGGTACCGGTGACCACTGCCGCGGCCTCGCGTGAGAATCCGCCGGGGAACAGGCACAGCCGCGCCAGAGCCGCACGGGCGCCCGGGTCCAGCAGTTCCCAGCTCCAGTCGATGACGGCATACAGCGTGCGGTGGCGGTCCGGTGCCGTCCGGTCGGTGGAGCGGAGCAGCTCGAACCGTTCGGCGATGCGCTCGGCGATGTCCTCCACGCTCATGGTCCGCACACGCGCCGCGGCGAGCTCGATCGCGAGCGGCAGCCCGTCGAGATGTTCGCAGAGTGCCGCGACGGTCGACGGTTGGAGCTCCACGTCGGGGCGTACCGCACGAGCGCGCAGGGCGAACAGTTCGGCGGCCGGAGAACGATCGCCGGCGACTCCGAGCACGGGGAGCTGATACACCTGCTCGGCCGGAATCAGCAGCGGAGACCGGCTCGTGGTGAGCACACGCACACCCGGCTCCGCGGCGATCAGCGAGTCGACCAGTGCCGCGCACGCGTCGATCACCTGCTCACAGTTGTCCAGGATCAGGACCGACTCACCACCGCGCAGCGCGTCGGTCAACCGGTCCGACAAACTGCCGGACACGACGCGCGGCCGGGCATTGCTGCCGAGCTCCGACTCACCGACGCCGAGGGTCGCGGCCACCGCCGCGACCACGTCGTCACCGTTGCGGACGGCGGCGAGCGGGACGAAGTACACGGCGGTCCCGCGCTCGCTCAGGCGACGGCCGACCGCATTGGCGATCCTCGTCTTCCCGACGCCGCCCGGCCCCTGCACGGTCACCACCCTCCGATCGGACAGCAGGCTCTCCAGCGCGGCGAGGTCGTCGGCCCGCCCGATCAGCACGTTGCCGTCCTCGCGCAGTCCCACCCGCGCGCCGGTCGGCCTGCGCCGCGGCACGGCCACGGTCGGCGGCTGCGCGGCCAGCAGGTCCGCGTTCAGTGCCGTCGCCTCCGGTCCGGGGTCGACGCCCAGTTCTTCGGCCAGGGTGCGCCGGAGCCGGGCGAACACCGCGAGCGCCTCGTTCCGGCGTCCGCGGCCGGCCAGCGCACGCATCAGCAGCAGATAGCCGGGTTCGTCGAGTCGATCGGCGTTCACCCGTTCTCTGGCGAGTTCTTCGGCGACGGCGTAGTCACCGGTCGCGAGTGCGGCCTCCGCCGCCGCCTCGTCGATCCGCCGGCGCACCCCGTCGGCCAGGTCGGCGAGTTCGCGCGCGAGGTCGCCCCCGCCGAGGTCGTCGCCGGGCGTGCCGCGCCAGAGAGCGAGCGCGGCATCCGGCCGACCGGCCGCGGCCAGTCGCCGGGCCCGCTCCAGATCGGTGACCACGCCGGTGAGCCGGTACCGGCTTCCGGTGCCGTCCAGACTCGCGCCGCCGAGCAGCCCGCGCAGGCGGGAGACCTGCGTGTGCAGAGCCGGACCCGGCGATTTGGGCGGCTGATCGCCCCACACCTCGTCGATCAGGCGGGCGGCCGGCACCGCTCGGCCCTCGGCCAGCGTCAGGGCCACGAGCAACCGCCGGGCACGTTGGCCGGGCACCTCACGGCCGTCGATCGTCACCGGTCCGAGCACACCGATCACGGTCGGCGCGCTCCCGGCGCGGTCGTCGTCAGGCACTCGGTCAGCGTACCGACAAGACCTCGACACGATCAGCGCAGTCACCGTCTCAGCGCGCCGACTCGCGCAGCAGCAGCCAGATGAGGTACAAGCCGCCGACGGTGACGGTGACCACGCCGACCGGCGGACGCGCGCCGGCGAGCAGATACTGCGCGATCAGATCGGATGCCGCGAGCACCACGGCGCCGACCAGCGCCGATCCGGTCAGACTGAGCGACGGTGCGCGGCACAGCCGGCGCGCGATCTGCGGAGCGGCGAGTGCGATGAAGGCGATCGGCCCGGCGACCGCAGTGACGATCGCGGTGCTGAACACCCCGACCAGAACCATCAGGAGCTTGGTGCGTTCGACATCCACTCCCTGCGCGGCGGCCACGTCGTCACCCAGTTCCAGTTCCCGCATGCGGTGCGCGATCACCGGCAGAACCGGAAGCATGAGCGCGACCGCGCACAGTGTCGCGACGAGCGGAGTCCACGTGATCCCGCCCAGACTTCCCGCACCCCAGATCGCCGCCTGCAGCGCCTCGTCGAGGTCGGCGCGCACGCTGAACCAGTGATTGACCGAGGTGAGCACCGCACTGACGGCGATGCCGACCACGATCAACCGGAATCCGGCCATTCCCTGCCTGTACGCGAGGACGAAGACTGTCAGTGCGGCCAGTGTGCATCCGACGACCGCCCCGGCCGCGGTGGCCGCATATCCGGAGCCGCCGGCCATCAACACCACGATCACTCCGGTGTAGGCACCTGAGTTGATGCCGATCACATCCGGACTGCCGAGCGCGTTGCGGGTGATGGCCTGGAACATCGCGCCGCTGATCCCCAGACAGGCGCCGAAGAGAACCGACGCCAGAGCTCTCGGCGCCCGCCAGGAGAACACGAGTTCCTGCTTCCTCGACCCCTCGCCGCGCATGAGCGCGAGCAGGTCGTCGAAGCCGAGGCCGCTGCGCCCGAGAACCAGGGCGCCGACCAGCAGGGCCCCGATGAGGATCAGAAGTGCCGAGTTGACCACGACGGCGCGCCGGGTCACGCGCAGACCGATCGGCCCGGCGAGCACCTCCACCGTCCGGTGCGCGCTCATAGACGTCGCGTCCGTCGGACGAGCCAGATCAGAACCGGTGCGCCGAACAGGGGCGTGACGATCCCGACCTCCAGTTCTTCAGGCCGCACCACCACTCGGCCGAACAGGTCCGCCGCCAGCACGAGCACCGGGCCCGCCAGCGCAGAGAATGCGATCACCCACCGTTGGTCGGCACCGACCAGCATCCGGACCGCATGCGGCACCATGAGTCCGACGAACGCGATCGGTCCGGCCGCCGCCGTGGCCGCGCCGCACAGGAGGACCAGCGAGACCACCGCCGC
Organism: Gordonia sp. QH-12; assembly: GCF_001578675.1. Classification (NCBI taxonomy): domain Bacteria; kingdom Bacillati; phylum Actinomycetota; class Actinomycetes; order Mycobacteriales; family Gordoniaceae; genus Gordonia; species Gordonia sp. QH-12. Next base: position 35,738 of record NZ_KQ969285.1, on the reverse strand, counting down.
GGCCCGCGTGAGCCCGAGCCGGGCGCCGACCGACCGCGCCACGTCATCGCCGAGAGCCAGCACGTTCAGCGAACGTGACGCAGCGAGGGCAAGGACGAGTCCGGCGACGATGAACGGCGCGACGAACTCCACCGTGCCCGGGGGCCGGTCGGTGATACTGCCGACACCCCAGAACCGCATGCGCTCGAAGCGGCTGGGATTCACCAGCGAGAGGCTCAGACTCAGTCCGTTGAGGACCGCGGTCAACGCGACCCCGACGAGCGTCAGCCGCAGTGGCGTGGCTCCGCCGGGACCGCGCGCGGCGATCGCGGCCACCAGAACCGCCGCCACCACGGCGCCGACCATGCCGAGCCACACGAACTCGGAGATGGTCGTCAATCCGAGGTACGCCACGCCGACGGCGACCGCGAGGCCCGCGCCGGCGTTGACGCCGAGAATCCCGGGATCGGCGAGCGGGTTACGGCCGACTGCCTGCATCAATGCGCCCGCCACTCCCAGCGCCGCTCCGACGAGCAGTCCGAGCAGTGTGCGCGGCAGGCGCACGTCCATGACGGTGATGTGGTCGATGGACTGATCGCGGTCGGTCAGCGCTGCCCACACGGTCGAGAGCGGCAGTGCCGCTGAACCGACGGCGAGACTGAGACCGCAGATGAAGACCAGCACGGCGGCCACTGCGATCAGCGCCGCCATGCGTCCGCCGATCCGGCGCTCCGTGGGTTGCCGCCGGCCCTGATCCGGCCGCACGGCCGTCTCGGTGCCGCTGTTCACTCCGCGGGCTCACACACGAGCGCCGAGACTCCCCACCCCAGCGCGGCCTCGTCGACGACCCGCCAGCCCGCATCGCGCGCGAGGCGACCGAGTTGCTCGCGGTCGCGCGGTGCTCGTCCGACGAGGGCCAGCGAGAGAACTGCGTCCTCGGCGACGCGCGGACTCAGCGCGTCCGGAGAAGTGGATTCGACGATCACCAGCCTGCGCACCGCGGGCCGCGGAGCCGCTAGCAGCGCCACCGCCTCCTCGTCCTCGCAGTGCGCCAGCGCGCACGCCGCAATCGCCGTCTGAGCCCTCGGCCAGTCGTCGGTGAACAGGATGTCCCCGGCACCCGCGGCCTCCTCGAGGACGGCGCGTGGCGCGCCCTGAGCGACGACGGTGGGCACCGCACCGGGTCCGATCGCGCCCGCCGTCCGCAATCCCTGCGCGAGGGTGACGGCGCCGGGCCCGAAGAAGACCGGCGATCCGGTCCACAGCGCGGACAGCGCCGCAAGCGCGGGGATCAGGAACTGCAGGCGCTCGGCGTCCTCGATGAGTTCGGCGTACACAGCCGCGTCCGACGCGGCGAACCGAGCGAAACTCGTGCCGGTGCGGCGGCGCCACGCCGGCTCAGCCGCCGGCAGACACTCAGCCAGCTCGGTCAGCGCCAGGATCTGCTCGGCGCGTACGCCGTCGAACTGCTCGCGCGCATGATCGTCGGTGAGGAGAACGTCGCCTCTCTCCCCGACTGTCAGCGCCGTCCCGGCGGCGCTCAGCACCCGGCACGCGATGAGCAGGTCGAGGAGCGGGGCGAGCCGCTCATCCGGAATGCCGAGACGTCGCGCGAGTCCTGCGCGACCGATGCGACCGGCGTCCACCGCCTCGATGAGTCCCAGTCGCAGGGCCGCTCGGACCGCGAACCAGGTCACCGGCGATTCCACAACCGCCGGTCCGGCGGTCGGCGCGCCGTCGTCCGCGGCGGCCTGCTCCGGGACGAGCTCGCGCAGATGCCAGTATCCGGTGATGTCGACGTCCCGTTTGGGCACCGCGAGCTCTCGCTTGACGTACTTGCGGATCGGCAGCAGGCTGCGGCTCTCCCCGGCACCCCAGATGTAGGGGGCACCGTCGAGCGGCACGATCCCCGCGACGGCATCGGCCAGAGCGGCGCCATCGCCCGGTTCAGCGCACACCCAGGTGATCTCGTCGTCCGGGCCGACGGGAAGGACCTGCTGTGCGACGGGGTCGGCGACGGCGAGGACGGCTCGGACCGGCCCCGGCACCGGTCGTTCCGTGAGGAATCGGCGTACTGCGGGCAAACCGGTCTCGTCTGCGACCATCAGCGTCCATGTCGCATTCGGCGGCACCACCGTGGACGACTTGGGCCCCACGATCCAAGGTCGTCACCGGGTCGCGCGGCGGCCGCCCAGGCCTCGGCGGGCCCCGCCGCCGATCGGTCCCCCGAATCGCTGTGAACGACGAAATCGAATGCGATGGTGCCCGCGTCCGCGTCCACCTCGACCGGCGTGTAGTCGCGCGACTCGCGCACCGGCGACGCCGTCCACTCGATACCGTGCGCGCGCTGCACCGGCAGCGCGTCGGCGATGTCGCCGCCCGGTGCGAAGATCAGCTTCACATGGTCGTCGAACCCGGGGCTGGCGAAGGCCGGAAAGAGGACACCGTCACGCTCGAAGGCCCCCAGTTCCTCGCCGCCGAGCCGCACGCGCCGCAGCCGCGGGTTGACGAGCTCGTTGGACTCCACGACCAGCCGTCGCAGGATGATCGGCAGCGGTGTGAGCCGCGACTGAGTCATCAGTGCTCCTGTCCCGGACCCGCTCCGCCGAACATGCCCTCGACGATGTCGAGCATCGCCATCGCCTCGTGGTAGTCGCTGCGTTGCACCCAGTACGGAAGGTCGTGTGCCTGCTTCTTCTGGAAGGCCGGCAGTGCCGCGTAGATCGGCTGCTTGGCGAGTTCGGCGACGGAGGTGACGTCGGCGTTGAAGCCCAGGACGAACACCGTGTCCTGATTGATCCACTGGCCCACCTGTTCGGTCGAGAGCGCGAAGCTGTCGCCGCCCGGGGTGTACGGCTGGAACCGGCCCGTCGCGAACAGCGGTGCGGGACGGAAGCCGAGCTTCGCGAACTCGGCGGGCAGCCCGCGCGTCTCGATGGGCACGTACACGTCTCCCGCCGCGGTGAGCGACAGGAAGGTGATCTCACCCTCGGGGACGGTGATCTCGTCGCGGACTTCGGCGACTCGCTTGTCGTAGGCCGCCGAGGCCTCGGCGAACTTCTCCGGCCGGTTGAAGACGTCGTCGGCGAGGAACTCGTATTGGTCGCGCCACTCGGTCAGATCTCCGCTCACCACGACGGTCGGCGCGATCTTGCTGAGTTCCGGGTACGCCGCGGTGGCGTGCTTGAGCGGAAATCCGAGACCACCTGCGACGATGAGATCGGGTTCGGCCTCCAGGATCGACTCCATGTCGAATCCGTCGTTGCTCCAGGGGAGGAAGGTCGTGCCCGCCTTCTGCGCCTTCTCGGCCCACGCGGCGTTGAACTCGTGCTTGCCGTCGGTCACCTCGGGGGTCGTCGCAACCACCGGGACGTCCATATCGAAGAGATAGCCGGCCAGGGCGTAGTTGAGCAGCACCACCCGCTTCGGTGCCACCGGGACGTCCACCTCGCCCTGGGACGTCTTGACCGCACGAGTCTGTCCAGACGCATCGCCCCCGGACGTCGAACAGCCCCCGAGCGCCAGGGTCAGCACGGCGACCACGGCCAGCATCGTCGCAGGCAGTGCACGAGATCTGAGCATCACTTCCACCATCTCGGTTCGGCGCACGGGAGACGGCCCAGCGCGCACATCTTATTAGGCAAGACTAAGCTAATGGACCGAACGACCGGATTCGGTCCGGACGTGACACGATCTGCCGACCAACCTGACATGCCGGTCGCCGACACGATGAGAGGTGTGAACGATGGCCGAACGCGTACCGAGCCGCCTCGCGACCCTGGTCCCCGGCGCCGCTCCGAAGTTCCTGGGGCACGGAACGCACAGCCACCACCTCCCGCACCTCATCTACGTCGCGGCTGGTTCGGCGACACTCGACGTCGCCGGTGAGCAGGTATTGCTCGCGGACCAGGAGGCCGTGTGGCTGGCGGCCGACCTTCCGCATTCGGCGCGCTACTCCCCCGGCAGTCTGGTCCTGGGCCCGCTGCTGTCGCCGACGACCACCCCACCCGAGCCGGTGCATCGGCTCGGCTCGGTGCCCGCTCTCACCGCCGTGATGACCGGTGTGCTCGGGGCAGCGCCCTCGACCGCAGAACAGGTCGCGGTGTTCCGCGAGGCGATCGAGGAGGTCCTGGCCGGATTGAGCGGCCCGTACTTCGCCCTGCCGATGCCGCGACATCCGGTGGCGGCCGCGATCGCGGTGGAGGCACCGCTGTCGGCACGGCCGCTCGACGAACTCGCCGACCGGCACGGAACGAGCGTCCGGCACGTCCAACGCCTGTTCGTGTCAGAGACCGGGATCCCGTTCCGGCAGTGGCGAGTCCGCGCCCGGCTCAACGTGGCGATCGACCGCCTGCGCGCGGGCTCCTCCGTCCGCCGCGCAGCGCTCGCGGCCGGCTACGAGACCGCGTCGGGCCTGCAGAAGGCGCTGCGGCGTGAGGCCGGGGTGGACGCCGAATCGATTCGATCCGCTCGCCGCACACGACTCACTTCTTAGCGCGCACCCGGTCGAGCGCGTCCGAACGCACCGCCACCGCATTCGCGATCAGCAGGTCGGCGGCCACCATAGCCGGACAGTAGTCGGCCAGCGTGGCCCACATCGCGCGACCCTCGTCGGTCAGCACCGGCTGCTTGAGCCGGCCGTACGCCTGCAGGCGCCCGATGGCCGCGAACGCCAGCGATTGCATCGAGAGCAGCATCCAGGGATTGCTGATCGTGTCGACGCCGTCGAGCGCCTCGTTGCGCGCGGCGATCAGGTCGTACAGTTCGGGCGAGGCGCGGCGTACATCGCGCAGCGTCTTGTTCACGTACCGCGGCGCCTCCAGGCTGACCGGATCGGTCATCCACTCGGCGCGGCGATGGAAGGCCTCGATGGTCGCCGCGGTCCGCATGTCGAGATCGACCAGCGGGCCGGGAACGATGCGGAAACGTTCGAACAGCGACTCCACCTGCGCCCGTGCCATCGCGTCGACGGCCAGCACGTTCCGGTCGAAGACACCGGTCCGCGGGTCCTCCATGCGGCCGGTCGCGATCACCCGGAGCAGATCGTCGCCGCCGCGTGTGGCCAGGTAGGACTGCAACTCGTCGCGCTGCGGACTGGCCGGGTCGACGATGGCCGAGGTCGCGAGGAGGCAGCTGACGTACGGGTTCGGGTGGGCGCCGTCGTACGGCTCGGGTGCGGTGAACACGCGCTCGGCCAGTCCCGACCGGATCAGCAGCGCCGGGATGCGCGAGGGCGCCACCGGGCTGTCGCCGAGGGCGATGAGCGAGGCGGTGGGGTCCGCGGTCAACAACTCATCGGCCGGAGCCCCGACCGCCTCGATCGGTGCCGCATCGGGGGCGGGCGCCGCCACCTCCGCGGCCTGGACGGTGTCCAGACGCAGCCATTCGGCGGTGAGGGCGTCGGCGCCGGCTGCGGAGTCCGCCACCGGCGCCTGAGAGGTGGACGCCGAGCGCGCCACGCGGGCTACCTCCGCCTCCCCGGAATCTCCGTGCTCATCCTCGATCAACGCGACGAGGCTGCCCCGCAGAAGCCGTTTGGCGGCGTCGACGACCGACCTGGCCGCGAGGGTGAACTCAGTGCCCGCGCGGGAGTCGGCCGCCCATTCGCGGACGATGTCGCCGTCCCCGTCCAGCAGCGCGAACGACACGTCCACGGCGCCGGGCACCCGGACGGTGAGACGACCGGCACCGGCGTCGTCGACTCCGATCGTCGGCAGTGAGGTCTGCCAGGCCGATGGGTGGCCCGGATGCTCGAAGCGGATCTCGGCGTGCGGCGGACGGATCAGCAGCGGCAGATCGTCGTCGCCCGCATGGACGGTCGCGACGCGTTCGGTGTCACCGGGACCGAACGCCAGTTCGCCCTCGTCGATCTTGAGTCCGGTCTCGGCGACGAGTTCGCTCACCGATTCCGCGAGTCCGTCGGCCTGCGGCAGTCGGACGACGGGATCATGGGTCACCTCGAGCCCTTCGGCGAGCACCACCGTCAGTCGCCGATCGAGTCCGTACGAGTCGCCGGCGGCGATCTCGAACCGTCCCACCAGGGGTTCCTCGAGACCGTCGAACGGGTCGGCCGAGGTCACGTAATCGGCAGCGGCCCACGGATAGTCGATCAGCCAGTCCAGGTCGCCCGCTCGCCGCACGCGCACCCGCCACTCCTTGGTGTCGTCTCCGTCGTGCGCGGGCAGATCCACCAGCGGGCGTTCGCCGTAGACGGGATCGCCGTCTGCCGTGGTGACGCCCGCGATCGGCTCCGGGAGCGCGTAGGCCGGCGACTCCACCGGCAGGATCCGGCGCGTGCGCCCGGCTCTTCCATCGCGTTTCAGGGTCAGTTCGGTGTGCCCGGCAAGGTCGACGGTCCGCAGTTCCCAGCCCTCCCACGGGGCGGGCACGGTATCGGTCACGGCGATCTTCCTCCGTGTGCCCGAGACCAGGTCGGCGTCGCGCGGCATCAGGACGAGCACCTCTCCCGCCGGCAGCGACTCGAACCGCGAGATGCGACGGCCGTCGTCGGCGAACACGATGATCGGGTCGGCGGGATCGAACAGAGGTACCGAGCGTCGCACGCCGGTGTCGAGCCGGATCAGGACGCTCTCGCGCACCGCGACGCCGATCGGAAGTGCGATCGCCTCACCGGCCGGAACCGCGAGTTCCTCCGGGGCGTCGCCGGTCCACACCCGCCACACCGCGGCGTCGTCCCGCGCGGGAACCACGATCCGCACCTCGCCGTCGATCGCGTCGAAGCGGAGGTCGGGCGCGCGGTGGCGGCACAGGTCGCGCGCGGCGGCATCGTCGTTCAGGAAGGGAGTGCGCCGCACTCGGTCGAGCACCGATTCGAGCATCGCCCGCGGGAGATCCGCGGTGCCCGGAGTGATCGCGTCCGGCGTCCAGGTGTCCGGATGCACGACCGTCGCGAGCAGAAGTTCGCACAGGCGATTGAGAAGACCGACGGCCACCTCGGGGGCATGCTGCAGCAGCACGCGATAGTCGGCGGGCAGGGCGCGGCGCCGGTGCTCGAAGCCCTGCTCGGTGAGGCGTTCGAGAACGGCGACGCCGGTGGGCTCGTGCCCGGCTGCCACATGATCCTCGATCACCCCCACGAGCGCGTCCACCGTCGGCACGGTCGGACCCGCGTGGAGCTTCAGCAGCGGCACCACCGAGCTCTCGCGCAGCGACGGCACGTCGCGGAGCCCGCATTCGCGCAGCAGGTCGCCGATCAGCTGTCCGACCACCGTCTCGAACGCCGGATCCCGGTCGCGGCCGATGGCATCCCAGAAGTCCGGCCAGTAGTGGTCCTTCGGGTCGGTCCGCAGCGCCGCGTGACCCACCAGCCCGGCGAGGGTCAGAGCGGGGAACCGCATCAGCAGGGCGATGTACGCCCCCGGCGGGATCTCCCCCATCAGGGCACCGATCTGGCCGCGGGCGCATCGATACTGTCGCGCGTCGAGGTCCGCGTCCAGCACCAGCCCGTCGGCGGTGAAAGCGTTCCGCAGCTCGGCTTCGAATCCGGTCGCACGATCAGTCACCGAAGTGGTCATTCGAGCGTTCTCACCACACCTTTTCGCAACGTCTACCGACCCCGGGGCAGGGCCGCACCAATGGGTGGCGATCAATTGGGGAGGCCACCGAGACAGACGGACATTACCCGGTGCCGAGAGCTTTCCCCGAACCCGCTTCGAGGTCTGTGTCCATGTTCACGCGGGCTTGACGAACGCCTCCCGGACACGCTCACCGTAAGTCGACTGATGGCGCTACGAGAGCATCACGCCGGGGTTCAAGAGCCCCTTCGGATCGACGGCCGACTTGATCATCTCCATCAGGTCCATGACGTCGTCGCCCACCTGGTCGCGAAGCCATCCCTTCTTGAGCCGGCCCACACCGTGTTCGCCGGTGATGGTGCCGCCGAGCGAGATGGCGAGGTCCATGATCTGGCCGAAGGCGCGGTTGGCGCGGGCGGTCTCCTCGGCGTCGGCGGGGTCGTGAACGATCAGCGGATGGGTGTTCCCGTCACCCGCGTGGGCGATCACCGAGATCAGCACGTCGTTCTCGGCTGCGATGGCGCCGACGCCGTCGATCAGATCCGGCAGGGCGGGCAGCGGCACGCCGACGTCCTCGAGCAGCAGCGCGCCGATCCGCTCCACCGCGGGGATCGCCGCACGCCGCGCGGCCGTGAACGCCTCCGACTCGACCGGATCCGACGTGGCGAAGACCTCGGCGGCCCCGCAGGCGCCGAAGGCCTCCTCGATCAGCGCCACCTCCGCCGCACCGGCGGGTCCCGGCGCGTCCGACTGCGCCACCAGCAGGGCGCCCGCCTCGCGATCGAGGCCCATCTTCAGCATGTCTTCGACGGCGTTGATCGAGACGCCGTCCATGAACTCGAGCATCGCCGGCCGGATCTGGGACGTCACCGCCAGCACCGCCTCGACGGCCGCCCGGACCGACCCGAACGAGCCCACGACGGTGCAGGCCGGAGCCTGTGGCGGCAGCAGTCGCAGTGTCACCTCGGTGACGATGCCGAGCAGGCCCTCGCTGCCGACGAACAGCTTGGTCAGTGGCAGGCCCGCGGAGTCCTTCAACTGCTTGCCGCCGAGCCGGAGCGCCCGGCCGTCGGCCAGGACCACTTCCAGGCCCAGCACATAATCGGTGGTGACCCCGTACTTCACGCAGCACAGCCCACCGGCGTTGGTCGCGACGTTGCCGCCGATGCTGCAGATCTCGAACGACGACGGGTCCGGCGGATACCAGAGCCCCTTCTCGGCCGCGGCCGCCTTCACCTCGGCATTCAGCATTCCCGGTTGGGTGACGGCGGTGCGGGTCGCGGTGTCGACGGTGAGCTGCCGCATCTTCTCGGTCGAGATCGTCAACGCGCCGTCGACCGCGGTCGATCCTCCCGACAGGCTCGTCCCAGCGCCCCGGGTGATGATCGGCACGTCGTGGGCCGCCGCCCATCTGACCGCCGTCTGCACGTGCTCGGTCGTCATCGGCCGCACCAGCGCTGCCGGTGTCCCCGCGTCCGGGTCGTTGGCGCGGTCGTATCGATAGGCGCTCAGCACGTCGGGGTCGGTGATCACCATCCCGCGGGGCAGCGACTCGATCAACGACGTCAGGTCCGGTGCAGTCATGGGTCCACGATAGGCAGCACCGGAGTGTGCGGACCGGTGAACGAACCCTTGACCGGGCCTCGGGCACCACATAGCGTTCGGCAGAGAGAGTTTTTCCGTTACCCGCGGTTACGTAAATTTCCGCGGCTTGCCTCGGGAGCAGTCATGGAGACCTTTTCGCGAGCCGGCTTCACCTTCGACGTCGCCGACGCGGGCACCGCCGACAACGGCACAGTCGTTCTGCTGCACGGCTTTCCGCAGACCTCGCAGTCGTGGACCGGAGTATCGGAGCGATTGAATCAGCGGGGCTACCGCACCATCGCGCCGGACCAGCGCGGCTACTCTCCCCGCGCCCGTCCGCGCAGGCGAGTCGAGTACCGCATCGGCGAACTCGTCTCCGACATCGAGTCCCTCATCATCCAGTCCGATGCGCGGCAGGTGCATCTGGTCGGCCACGACTGGGGAGCGCAGGTGGCGTGGATGCTGACCGCCACGCGACCGGACCTGGTCGCCACGCTCACCACCGTCTCGGTGCCGCATCCCGCGGCCTTCCTGAAATCGATGCTGCAGAGCGACCAGCTCCGCCGCTCCTGGTACATGGCCGCCTTCCAACCGCCCCGCCTGCCGGAGCTGCTGATCGCCCGGAAACCCGAGTTCTTCGACCGCATGCTCGCCTCGACCGGCATGGACGATCAGATGATCGCCGACACCCACCGGCAGATCATCGACTCGGGGGCACTGACCGGCGGCCTGAACTGGTATCGCGCGCTTCCGTTCGGCCGCCCCGGCGCTCTGGCGCGCCGCATCACCGTGCCGACCACTCACGTGTGGGGCGCAGGCGACACCGCGTTGGCGCGCCGCGGCGCCGAGCTGGCCGGAGACTACGTCGACGCCGACTTCCGGCTCCGGATCCTCGAACACGCCAACCACTGGATCCCCGAACAGAACGCCGCCGAACTGACCGAGATCATCCTCGACCGGATCGAGAACTGAGAACTGTGAAAACTTTGGCTCCCGGAACGGTGTGAGAGACCGTTCCGGGAGCCAAAGTTTCTGCCGCGGTCAGATCCACGCACCGTATCGGCGCACGAACATCCGCTTCGCCACTTGCGTCACGACGCAGTACCCGACCAACGTGACGATCAGCCACGGGAAGTACGACCACGGCAGCGGCACCAGACCCAGGCCCTGACCGAAGCCGGTGAAAGGCAGGACCAGTCCGAACACGCAGACTGCGGCAGTGGCGAGCACCACCGGGAGTCCGGCCCGGGACTGGACGAACGGAACCCGGCCGGTCCGCAGCAGATGCACGATGAGCGTCTGCGAGATGATCGACTCCACGAACCAGCCGGACTGAAACAGCGCCGCGTGAACCGGTGAGTTCGCCGCGAAGACGAACCACATCAGCGCGTAGGTCGTGATGTCGAAGATCGACGACAACGGACCGATCCGCACCATGAACCTCCCCAGTCCGCGGCTCTCCCACTTGCGCGGACGCGCCAGGTCCTCCGAGTCCGCGCGATCCCACGGCAGAGTGAGCATCGCGAGGTCGTAGGCCAGGTTCTGCACGAGCACCACGATCGGAATCATCGGGATGAACGGGAGCAATGCGCTGGCGACCAGCACCGAGAACATGTTGCCGAAATTCGACGACGCCGTCATCTTGATGTACTTCATGGTGTTCACGAAGGTCCGCCGGCCCTCGATCACTCCCGATTCGAGAACAGTCAGGTCCTTCTCCAAGAGAATGATGTCGGCCGATTCCTTGGCGATGTCGACCGCCGTGTCCACCGAGATTCCGACATCCGCGGTCCGCAGAGCGGGCGCATCGTTGATGCCGTCGCCCAGGAACCCGACGGTGTGTCCCCGCGTCCGCATCGCCTCGACGATCCGCGCCTTCTGCGTGGGGTTCACCTTCGCGAACACACTGGTGCGCTCGGCGAGTTCGGCGAGCTCCTTCAGGGACAGGTCGTCGATTTCGGCGCCGCTCACCACCCGCCGGGCGTCGACGCCGACCTTCCGGCAGACGGTGGCGGCCACCATCGGGTTGTCGCCGGTGATCACCTTCACCGCCACGCCGTGTAGCCGCAGACTGGTGATCGCCGCCGCGGCCGAATCCTTCGGCGGGTCGAGGAACAGCAGGAACCCGACGAGCGTCATGCTCGCCTCGTCGTCCTTGGTGTACTCGTTCTCGGTGAGACCGCCCTCGGGGTGGTCACCGCGTTCTGCGACGACCGACCGGACGGCGACGGCGAGCACGCGCATTCCGAGCGCATTCTGTTCCGCTACCAGATCGTCGAGTTCGGTGCGGCGCTGGACGGTCAGCGGCAGTTCGGTCCCGTCGCGACGTTCGGCGACGCACCTGTCGAGCAGTTCCTCCACGGCCCCCTTGGTGACGATCAGGCGCGACAGTCCGTCGTCCACCACCACCGACAACCGCCGGCGCTCGAAGTCGAACGGAATCTCATCGACGAGGGTGTACTCGCGTTCGATGCGGCGCACGATCCGCGAGCCGGCCGAATCGAGCACCGCGTCGTCCAGCAGATTCCGCAGCCCCGTCTGAAAGTGTGCGTTGACCGCCGCGTACCACAGCGGATCGTCACTGTCGTTCGCCGTGACGTCGATGTGCCGCTCCAGAACGATGCGGTCTTCAGTGAGCGTTCCGGTCTTGTCGGTGGCCAGCACATCCATCGCGCCGACGTTCTGGATGCTGCCGAGCCGCTTGACGATCACCTTCCTCCGCGCCATGAAGTTCGCGCCCTTGGCGAGGTTCGCGGTCACGATCAGCGGAAGCATCTCCGGCGTGAGTCCGACGGCGGTCGTGACGCCGAACAGGAATGCGGTGGTCCAATCCTTGGTCAGTCCGTTGATCACGAACACCACCGGCACCATCACCAGCATGAACCGGATCAGCGTGTAGCTGACCTTCTTGATCCCGACGTCGAAAGCGGTCTCCGGTCGCTCACCGACGATAGCCTTCGACATCGAGCCGAAATAGCTGTTCCTTCCCGTTCCGAGGACGACGGCGGTGCCCGATCCCGACACCACGGAAGTGCCCATGAAGGCCAGGTTGGGGGCATCGAGCAGGTCTGCTGCCGTCACCTCGACGACCTGTTCGGCGGTCTTCTCGGCGGGCAATGCCTCGCCGGTGAGCATGGCCTGGTTGATCTGGAGGTCGTTGACCGCGATCAGCCGCACGTCGGCCGGGATCATGTCGCCCGCCGCGAGCCGGACGATGTCTCCCGGCACCAGGTGCTCGACCGGGAGTTCCTCGGTCACCGCGACGCCCCGCCGGTTCCGGGTGACCGCCGCCGTCGTCCGGACCATCGCCTTGAGGTTCTCGGCCGCCCTCCCCGACCGGTACTCCTGCCAGAACCGCAAGATCGCGCTGACCAGGACCATCGCACCGACAGTGACGACGCCGGTGTAGTCACGGCCGCCGGCCGGATCGGCGAAGACTACATCGGTGAACACCATCACGACGGCCAGGAATACGAGGATCGCAATGAAGGGGTTGACGAAGGCGCGAGCGAATTGCACGACCACCGGCGCGGGCCTGTCATGATCGAGTTCATTGGCGCCGTAGCGGAGTCGGCGTGCACCGACCGCCTCGTCGACGAGGCCGTCGAGCGAGGTCGACTGCGCGGAAAGCACCGCGTCTGCGGTGCCGGTGGCGGCGTCGAGCAACGCTTGCACGCGCGTGGAGTCGATGGTGCTGGTCGTGGCCTGCCGGCGCACGTCGGCGCCGGATGGCCGGCTGTCGTGCGAGTGCTCGGCGCGTCGGCCGAGCACGTCCAATGGAGTGCTGAAATTCTGCATGAGGAATCCCCGGTGATTCGGGCACGACGGAGCCCCGCGCTGCCTGGGGCAGCGCGGTTCTCCACGCCAGTGCGAGGTGAAAGGAATGGGACGGTGACCCGGGCAGGACCGTTCTCAGCGGCCGTCGCTACGAGAGCCGAGGCCGGTCGGCCTGCGCGGGTACGGCAATCGACTACTTCCGTCGTCGCTCACGGCCGATCACCTCCTCACGCTCGGCATACACGACGCGCACGAGGAGGCCGGAACCACGGAGATGGATCGACGAACGACTTCCACGTAAGAGCTTCGGCACTGCACGACGTGTCCGTCCGCGGGAGCGGACGGAAGCCACTTCGGGTCAACCCTTAATCCGGGAGGACCTGTCCTAACCTTGGGCGTCTCTCGACGTCGTGAGATCAGTGGCCTGTGTTCGTGCAGGAGCTTCGCCTAACGAAGTGCTTGCCCGACCATTGTGCGTCGCTACACGTGACACCGCAACTCGAGCGGCGCGCCGGAGGCGTTGTTCTCGGCGAATCCGGCAGATCCGCGTTTTGAGTTCGGCCCGCTGCTGTGCTGGACTGACTCCGGATTCGGCATATCGTCGCAATTCCATTGCGGGGGAAGGCTGTCGGCCTTCGGTACCGGCACTGCGCCGTGTCGCGGCGTCGGTCGACTACCCGATCGGCACATTCTGGGGAGGATGAATGAAGAGACTTCGTACAGCGGTGATCGCGATCGGCGCTGCCGCCGTCGCGCTGAGCCCGGCCGCGGTCGCGCACGCCGCGCCGGCCGCCGCCGTCGGAGGCGGGAGCGGCATCGTCATCGACAATCGGTCGCTGTGCACGGTGACCGCGTCGGTCACGACCGCGGCGGCAGGCTGGTCGGCCTCACCGCCGGCCACTGCGGCGATGTCGGCGACGCGGTCAGCCTCGAGCGCAACCGCCGGGCCGGCACCATCGGCCGGATCGTCACCAAGAGCAAGGGCTGGGACGTCGCCGTCATCCGCCTCGATCCGGCACGCGTCCGCGCGGTCCGCACCGTCGGGCACGCCCGGATCACCGGCGTCGGCGTCTATCCGCAGCCGTTCAGCAATGTCTGCAAGGCCGGTCGCACCACCGGATTCACCTGCGGTCCCACTCTGCTGGTGAACGGCTCGCGAAGCTACAGCTACGTGTGTTCGGCACCCGGCGACTCGGGCGGGCCGATCATCGAACGCGGACGCGTCGTCGGGATGCTGAACGGCTCGCTGCGTCTGGCCGGCCCCGGCACGTCGATCGCGTGCGTCGATCCGGCACTGCCGGTCTACACGCCGATGGCGGCCACGAAGATGACCGACATTCTGCGGTCGCTCAACGCCAGCGGTCTCGTCGGCGCGGGATTCCGTACAGTCTGACGCCGGAGCCCACCGCCGGAGCGGACCGATTCTCACGGATCGGTCCGCTCTCGCCGTCTCGGCGGGCGCGAGTACTAACGTCGAAGCCGAGGGTGACGCCGAACCGAGGGAGCCGACTGTGCGCACCATGAAGATCAGCACCAGCATCCCGGTCGACGACGTCGACCGCGCCAAGTCGTTCTACACCGACTTCCTCGGCTTGCGCGAGGAAGAGTTCAACATGGGCTGGGTCGCCCGCTGCACCGACCCCGATTCCGGCGCGCACGTCCAACTCGTCTCACGCGACAAGACCGCCCCGGTCGATTCGGCACTGTCTGTGCACGCCGACGACGTCGACGCTGCCTACGCCGAGGCACAGGCGGCCGGATACGAGATCGTCTACCCGCTGACCACCGAGGAATGGGGTGTCCGCCGGTTCTTCGTCCGTGCACCCGACGGAACCGTGCTGAACATAGTTCAGCACCGTGACTGAACCGGGACCCCGGAAGCGCCGCAACCGCGGATGCTCAGTGCGCGACGGCCTCGCGCAGCAGTTGTTCGAGCGCGCCGTCGAACGCCACGAGCAGCACCGACGACACCCCGGTCGGCGTCGCACGGACCGTCTGCACCGCCGCCGCGGCGGCGTCGTACTTGGGCCACCCGTACACACCGGCACTGATCAGCGGAAATGCGACGGTCGCCGCCCCCAGCGTGTCGGCTACTTCCAGCGACCTGCGGTAGCACGACTCCAGCAGCGACCGATCCCTCTGTCCCGCTGCGTAATTCGGCCCCACGGTGTGGATCACCCATCGCGCCGGGAGATCGCCCGCGGTGGTGTGTCCGGCATCGCCGGTCGCGAGGCCGTCCGGAAACCGTGCGATGCAGTCACGCAGGATCGCCGGCCCGCCGGCGCGATGTATCGCGCCGTCCACACCCCCGCCGCCCCGCATCGCGTTGTTGGCCGCGTTGACGATCGCGTCCACGTCGAGGGTGGTGATGTCCGCGCGCACCACGTCGATGCTCGCCATCGTCTCCTCCGTCTCCTCAGTGTCCTCAGTTCCCGTGTCCTCAGTTCTCCGCGGCGTCCAGCCGGTCCGCGACCTCCTGGGGGAAGCCACCGGTCGCGATGGGCCCCCACCGCTGCGGCGTGATCCGGATCAGGGACTTGTTCTGCAGCCGCATCGCCGCCCGGTACTCGTCCCAGTCCGAGTGCTCACCGGCGATGCTGCGGAAGTAGTCCACGAGGGCGTCCTCGGCCTCGGGCATGTCCAGGACCTCGGCCGTCCCGTCGATCTGCACCCACGCATCGTTGAAGCTCTCCGAGAGCACCAGAACGCTGACGATCGGGTTCCTGCGCGCGTTGGCGGTCTTCGCCCGGCCCGGATACGTCGCGATGACGATCCGGCCCTGATCGTCCACTCCCGCGGTGACCGGTGACATCTGCGCGGTGCCGTCCCGCCGCGTCGTCGAGAGGATCATGTGATGCCGCGATCGGGCGAAGTCGAGGACTTCGGGCAGGGTCACAGAGGTATTGGTTGCGATGGTGCGTGCCATGTCGCCGAGGGTAGTCCGAGCACTGCGCTCCGGACAGGGCTCGGCGATCATCGGTCCGGCGGCGCCGCCACCGTGAGCCCGCCCACGCTCCGGACCCCGCTACCCTGACCCAGTGCAATTCGACGAGATCGTCGCCGTCCGGAGGAGCAATGCTGCCTGGCGACTGCTGAGGGCCGACAACGCGCCGTTGCTGCTGTCGTTCCTGGGACGGGTCTTCGTCGACGACAACGTCCGCGAGATCTCGGAGTCGGCACTGGTCAGCCTGCTCGACGAGGAGTTGTACTCGTTGAACGAGCGGCTCGGCGAGGGAACCTATCCGCGATCGCCGAAGGCCTACCTCGACGAGTGGTCGGCCGCCGATACTGCGTGGCTGCGCAAGTACTACGTGATCGAGAGCGACGAGCCGCACTACGACGCGACCCCGGCGGTCGAGCGCGCCGTGGCCTGGGTCCGGTCGCTGCGCGACCGCGACTTCGTGGGCACCGAGTCACGTCTCAAGACCGTGCTGGAACTACTGCGGCAGATCGTCTACGGCACCACCACCGACGCCGAGGTCCGGCTCGCCGAACTGCGCCGCCGTCGCGCCGAACTCGACGCGGAGATCGAGGCCGCCGAGCGGGGCGAGTTCCAGGTCCTCGACGCCACCAGCCGACGGGAGCGCTACCAGCAGTTCGCCGACATCGCCCGCGCGCTGCTCTCCGACTTCCGTGAGGTGGAGACCAACTTCCGCACCCTCGACCGCCAGATGCGGGAGCGCATCGCCACCTGGCGCGGCACCAAGGGCGAACTGCTCGACGAGATCGTCGGCAGCCGAAACGTCATCAGCGACTCCGACCAGGGCCGCAGCTTCCAGGCCTTCTACGACCTCCTGCTCTCCGCCGACCGACTCGACGAGCTCGACGAACTGGTCCGGCATGCGCAGGGCCTCGACGAGGTCGCCGACTCCGACATCCGGCTCACCAACATCCACCACGACTGGCTCGACGCCGGAACCCGCGCGCAGGACACGGTCCGCCGGCTGTCGGAGCAGCTGCGCCGCTTCCTCGACGACCAGGCGTGGCTCGAGAACCGCCGCGTCATGGACCTGCTGCGGAGCATCGAGTCGTCGGCCTACGCCATCCGCGACCGCCGCGTCGACGACTTCGCCCAGGAGATCGACTCCCCGGCACCGAGCGTGAATCTGCCCCTCGAGCGTCCGCTGTACCGTCCCGCCGCGGCGGTCGAGGTCGCCAGCGAGGGCATCGAGGAGGGCGAGGCTCAGGGGGCCTCGGAAGCGCTGTTCGAGCAGATCCACGTCGACCCCGCGCCGCTGATCGACGGCGTCCGACGGGCGCTGCGCCGCTCCGGCCAGGTCACGCTCGCCGAAGTCCTCGCCGAACGTCCCCTCGAACAGGGGCTCGCCGAACTGGTCACCTATCTGTCTCTCACCGACGACGGCTTCGGGAAGGTCTTCGACGAAAGCGCCGACGAGACGGTCTCGTGGACTGACGAGAGCGGTGGCCGCCGTGTCGCTCGCGTCCCGCGCGTGATCTACACCCGGCCGTCCCCTACCGCGAGCCCCACCGCGGGCCCCACCGTGAATCCGACCGCCGACCCC
This sequence comes from Gordonia sp. QH-12, assembly GCF_001578675.1. Lineage (NCBI taxonomy): Bacteria > Bacillati > Actinomycetota > Actinomycetes > Mycobacteriales > Gordoniaceae > Gordonia > Gordonia sp. QH-12. Next base: position 18,340 of record NZ_KQ969285.1, on the reverse strand, counting down.
ACCGCCCCCGACCAGGAGACTCGATGAGCCGCCCCGTCCCCCGCGACGAGCTGAACCTCTCGCTCGCGGTCACCTCGCTGATGAAGGGCGTCGTCTACCGCGACACCGCCGAGACCGCCTGGCGCCACGTCCTCGGCCTGGCCGCGCAGGTGAGCGATTACGTCGCCACGCTCGGTCTCACCGTCGTGATCGACGAGGCCGAGGGATATGCCTTCCTGCGGTCCAAGAGCGACGACGAGCTGGCCGACCTCGGGATCGGGCGTCTGGTCGCCCGCCACCAACTGCCGCTGCATCCGTCGTTGCTGCTGGCCCTGTTGCGCAAGAAGCTCGCCGAGCACGACACGTCCGATGCGGGCAACCGTCTGATCGTGACCGGTGCGCAGCTGCGTGAAATGGTCAGCCCCTTCTTCCCCGCCACCACCAACGAAGCTCGGATCGCCGACCAGGCGGACACCGCGATCCGGCGCGTCGTCGAACTCGGCTTCCTGCGCCGCATGCCCGGCCAGGACGGCGAGTACGAGGTCCGGCGGGTCATCAAGGCCTACGTCGACGCCCAGTGGCTGTCGGATCTGGACGCCCACCTGGCCGAGTACGCCGAGATCGCCACCGAGGAGCGACGATGACCGGACTGTTCGCGCCCACCGAACTCGAGAACGCCGATTCGGCACGGTCGGGATTCCGGCTCCAGCGCTTCCAGGTGCTCAACTGGGGCACCTTCGACCAGCGTGTGTGGACGCTGGTGCTCGACGGCCAGAACGGATTGCTCACCGGCGACATCGGGTCCGGCAAGTCGACGCTGGTCGACGCCCTGACCACGCTGCTCCTGCCGGCCCACCGGGTGGCCTACAACAAGGCCGCGGGCGGCGAGTCGCGCGAGCGCGACCTGCGCTCATACGTTCTGGGCTACTACAAGTCCGAGCGCAACGAGGTGACCGGCGCGTCGCGTCCGGTGGCACTGCGCGGGATGTCGAACTATTCGGTGATCCTCGGCGTCTTCCACAACGAAGGCCACGACGAAACGGTCACGCTGGCGCAGGTGTTCTCGATGCGGCACGACAGCGGCCAGCCCGAGCGGTTCTTCACCGTCACCGACCGCGCCCTGGACATCGCCACCGACTTCGCCGACTTCGGCTCCGACCTGCGCGCCCTCCGCAAGCGCCTCAAAGACGGCGACACCCGCATCCACGAGCACTTCCCGGAGTACGGGCGCGATTACCGGCGGGCGCTCGCCATCCGCTCCGAGCAGGCCATGGAACTGTTCCATCAGACCGTGTCGATGAAGGCGGTCGGCAACCTCAACGACTTCGTCCGCGACCACATGCTCGAGCCGTTCGACTCCAGCGGATGGGTCGACACGATGGTCTCGCATTTCGAGGACCTGACCGCCGCCCACGACGCGGTGGTCCTGGCACGCACTCAGCTCGAGGAACTCGGACCGCTGCTCGCCGACGACGACCGCTACCGCCGTCACGTCGAGATGGCCGCCGAGCTCAAGGCCCGGCGCGGCGCCCTGCGCCACTACTTCGCCCAGCAGCGCCACGACCTTCTCGCCGGTGAACTGGAGAACCACAACCGTGACCTCGCGGCCACCCGCGCGGCGCTCGAAGCGGTCGACCGTGATCTGGCCGACCTGCGGATCGGCCTGCGGGAGCTGGAGCTGCGCCAGGCGGGTCTCGGCGGCACCGACATCGCGGCGCTCGAACAGCAGATCGTCGACGCTGCGCGCCAACGCGAGGAACGCGCCGCGGCACACGAGCGGTACACCCGGATGATCGAGGACGCCGGGCTGGCGCCGGTCTCCGACCGCGGACAGTTCGAACAGCGCCGCACCGAGGTCGCGGACGCCGTCGAGGCGCTGGACGCCGAGGCCGCGGAGGTCGACAACGCGCTCAACGAGGTCCGGTACAGCCGCAGGCAGTTGGACGGCGAGGGGCGGCGCGTCGCCGGCGAGATCGCCAGCCTGCGCGGGCGGACCAGCAATATCCCCGAACGCAATCTGCGGATCCGCGAGCTGATCTGCCAGGGCGTCGGCCTTCCGCACGACGAGCTGCCGTTCGTCGGCGAACTCATCGGCGTCCGCGCGGACGAGAGCCGCTGGGAGGGCGCCGCCGAACGGGTGCTGCGCGGCTTCGGCCTGTCCCTGCTGGTCGCCGCCGACCTGTACGACGAGGTCTCGGCATGGATCGACGCGAATCATCTGGGCGGGCGCGTCGTCTACTTCAAGGTGTCCGATCACGTCTCGTCGAAGGGTGCGCCGACGCCGCCGCCGACCGCGCTCGCACACAAGATCGACATCAAGGAGGGACGCTTCGAGACCTGGCTGGAACGCCGGCTGTTCGAGCGGGCCCGGCATGTGTGCGCCGAGACGCTCGAGGAGTTCCGCGCCGCGGACTACGCGGTGACGGTCAACGGGCAGGTCCGCTCCGGCGGCGGGCGGCACGAGAAGGACGATTCCCAGCGGGTCGACGACCGTCGGAACTTCGTCCTCGGCTGGAGCAACGAGCAGAAGATCACCGCGCTCTTCACCGCCGGCCAGCGGGTGCAGGACGACCTCAACCGGGTCGATCAGGAGATCGCCGATCTCGAGGATCGGCGGCGAGCCCTGATGGACCGCCGCAATGCGCTCACCGGTTTGGACGCCTACCCGAGCTTCGATGTCATCGACTGGATGAGTTCGGCGGCCCGGATCGCCGAAATCACCGAGCGCAAGACCGAGCTCGAGCATTCCTCGACCGAACTCGCGGAAGTCACCGACGCCGTCGCCGCCACGCGCGAACAGCTGTCGGCCGCCGACGCGACTCGAGACGGATTGCGCGACAAGGTCTCCCGCCTGGAGATGGCGCGCGATCAAGGAGAGAAGGCGCGCAATGCGGCGCAGGCGGTGCTCGCCGAACCGGAGTTCGCCGAGGCCGAAGCCTACTTCGAAGCGATCGCCGAGGCGGTCCAGGCCTACCGAGCCAAGGTCGACGGCGGTGCCGACCAAGTGCTCACCGTCGCCGAATGCGCAGAGTTGGAGGCGTCGCTGACCGAGAAGCTCACGGACGAATCCGAGCAGCACACGAGCCGTGCGGGAACGTACGAGACGCGTGTGGTGAACCGGATGTCGGAGTTCAACCGCAACCATCCGGTTCTCACCACGGAGTTCGACGCGGACATCGCATCGGCCGACGAGTACCGCGAGTTGCATCGTCGGCTGGCGGAGGACGATCTCCCCCGCTTCGAATCGGAGTTCAAGAACTATCTGAACACCAATGCGATCCGCGACATCGCGATCTTCGCCGCCAAGCTCAACAAAGAAGTCCACCAGATCCACTCGAAGATCGACACGATCAACGAGTCGCTGGCCGGGATCGAGTACAACCCGGGACGCTACATCCGGCTCGACGTGAATCCGACGGCCGCGCAAGACATTCGGGAGTTCCGCGCCGATCTGCGCAAGTGCAGTGACGGTTCCTTCGATTCCGGCGGCGACGATCAGTACGCCGAGGAGAAGTTCCTCCTCGTCAAGGCTCTGGTGGAGCGCTTCCGCGGCCGCGAGGGTTTCACCGACCTCGATCGCAAGTGGACCGAGCAGGTCACGGACGTGCGCAACTGGGTCACCTTCGCGGCGTCGGAGCGATACCTCGACGGCGACGGGGAGTACGAGAACTACACCGACTCCGACGGCAAGTCCGGCGGCCAGAAGGAGAAGCTCGCGTACACGATCCTGGCCGCATCGCTCGCCTATCAGTTCGACCTCAAGTGGGGAGCCACCCGCTCGCGCGATTTCCGTTTCGTGGTGATCGACGAGGCCTTCGGCCGGGGCTCGGACGATTCGGCCCGTTACGCGCTGTCGCTGTTCGCGCGCCTCGGCCTGCAGTTGCTGATCGTCACGCCGCTGACGAAGATCTACACGATCGAACCCTTCGTCTCCGCGGTCGGATACGTGGAGAACCGCGGCGGCAGCTACTCACAGCTCCAGTGCCTCACCATCGAGCAGTACCGCGAGAAGCGTGCGGTGCGGGAGTTGGTGCACGAGGCCTGAGTCGGGAGCCTGCTCAGGTATCGCGCGGTTCCAGTGCGAACCCGATCTTGACGGTGACCTGGAAGTGCGCGATGGCGCCGTCCTCGATGTGGCCGCGGGTCGACACCACCTCGAACCAGTCGAGGTTCTTGACGGTCTCACCCGCCCGGCTGATCGCATTGCGGATGGCGTCGTCGGTGCCGGTGGTCGACGAACCCACGACCTCGATCACGCGGTAGACATTGTCGCCCATGACTCGCTCCTATCGATTGGGGTGCCTCTCCCCTGTCTATCAGTTCCGGCTCGGTCGTCAGCGGGTTTGGGCGTCTGGAACTGGCACGTCCACCCATGTCCGGCCCGCCGGCTCGGCCGTCCCCGCACCCGAGGTCGCCGCCGCGACCACCGCCTCGACGTCGTCGGCCTCGGCCGCGACCACCAGGGTCACGTCGGCGCCGTACTCGGTGTCGATCACCTGCGCGCCCTTCGAGCGGAGCAGCCCCTCGACACGTCCCGCGTCCGCGTGTGCCAGCCGGATCCGCCACAGCGAGCGCGGCTCCCGGCGCACCAGCGGTGCCGTCTGCAATGCCAGCGACACCGCGTCGCCGTACGCGCGGACGAGCCCGCCGGCGCCGAGGAGGGTTCCGCCGAACCAGCGCACCACCACCGCGCAGACATCGCTGAGTCCGGCTCCCACCAGCACGTCGAGCATCGGGCCGCCGGCGGTGCCCGACGGCTCGCCGTCGTCGTTGGTGCGGGTCGTCTCGCCTCTGGCTCCCAGCACGAATGCCGAGCAGTGGTGCCGCGCGTCGCGGTGAGCGCGCCTCTGCTCGGCGATCAGTTCGCGGGCCGCGGCTTCGGAGTCCACGCGGCGCACCACGGCGAGGAACTTCGAGCGCTTCACATCGAGCGTCGCGACGGCGTCCGGCCCGCCGGCGAGCGTGAGATGACCGGTCGGGCCGGCGTCGGGTGCTGTCCGGGGCGGCCGAGTGTCCATGGGTTCATCTTGCCGTACCACCGGCAACGATCGCCGCGAGCGCGAACTCATCTGATCCCGAAGATCTTCACGAACATCGGCGTATCGAGCAGGGTGTGCGGTGCAATGGCGTGGTAGGCCCACAGATGCGTCCACGCGTTGGCGCTGCGGATGGTGATGAAGGTCTTGAACATCCCCGGACCGGTGTAGAAGAGGAACAGGTACAGCACTGAGACGAGTGCGTCCGACGGCGAGGCGAAGTTGGTCCATCCGTCGAAGAAGTGCAGGGTCGCATACGTCAGACCGCCGAGCACCACCGTCGCGGGCACCGACCCGGTCAGCTTCAGGTACCGCGGCGTCAGGATGCAGTAGATGAAGACCATCGTCGGCAGAGCTGTGCCCGCCAACCCCAGCACGAGGGTCAGCGGGGCGCCCAGCAGTGCCTGATGCGCGGGCAGTCCGAGGATCGACGACGATCCCGCCACCGCCAACTGCACGGCCGACTCGATGAGCAGGACCACGACGATCAGCAGGAGGTCGGCACGGCGGTCGGACGACGTCAGACTCAGTTGCTCGGAGGTGTACCGCCGCCGGAAGACGATCAGCGGCACCACGGCGAACACGATGAGGTTGTACAACGCCCAGCTCAGCGTCTCCGGAATCGTCACGGGCTGGTCGGTGCGGATCACCATGCCGTCGAGGTGGAAGCTGAAGGCGTGCCAGCCGAAGGCGCGCCCGAGCAGGAAGCCGCCGACCATGCCCGCGACGCCGTAGCCGAGCGTCGCGGCCACCTCGGCGCGCGCCCTGGTCCGCTCGGGTGCCCGCGTCGCGATGTCGGGCACCCTCCGATGGCGCGTGAGCAGATGCACGACGACCATCAGCGCGAAGACCTCGAGATACATCAGGTCGGTGCCGATCACCTTCTGGGCGGTGGGCGGTTCGGCGAGTTCGCTCGCGTGCAGCGGCAGATGCCGTCCGGCCACCGCGATCAGCACCGCGTTGATCACCAACCATCCGGCAGCCGCGAGCCAGACGGCGCGACCGGGCCGTCGCCTCCGCCGTGATGCGGAGCGGCGGTCGAGGACCAGGTCTCGCGTGCCAGCCATACTAGAATCATACGCTCGTATCATACGAGTGTATAGATACTCGGCTACACTGTTCTCATGTCCGACGCCTCCGTCCGCGACCGCATCCTCGACACCCTGCTGCGGCTGGCCGCCGAACGCGGCGCCGAGGGCGTCACCGTGCGGGAAGTCGCCTCCGCCGCCGCGGTGTCGATCGGCACCGTGCAGTACTACTGCCACTCCAAAGAACAGATGCTGACGATGGCCTTCGACGAAGTGAACCGGCGGATCGCCGCCCGGGTCGACGCGATCGAGTACGACGGGCCGGTCGGTGCCGTGTTGCGACGCGCCCTCCTCGAGTTCCTCCCTATCGACGACGTGCGCCGCCGCGAGGCCTCGGTGTACCTCGCGTTCAGCACGCGAGCGGTGGTGGAGCCGACCCTCGCTGCCATCCGCCACGACCTCATCACCGAACAGCATCGGCTCTGCGCTGACGCCTTCCGGCTCGCGCAGCAACGCGGCCAGGACGTGACGGTCTTCGACGCCGATCAAGCCGCCTGGACCACCGTCGCCCTGATCGACGGACTCCTGCTGAATCTGTTGAGCGACCCGCGGGGGCTGTCGGCGGCCGGCGCGATCGAGGCTGTCGACCGCCATCTCGGTGCCCTCACCCAGATCTGACCGGCGCCACGATCGGCATTCTCAATCAGCTCGAACGCGATGACACACCGGTTCATCCGCCCGCTCGGTGGCGCGGCCGGCGTTCTCGCACCCTCAGAACTGGGGCTCACCCCACTCCGTCCCCCACGCAGTCCCGCACTCCGTCACCGAAGCCCCAGTCGGCACCACAGCCTCCACGACCTCACGAGCTCGACGATTCGCCGCCCGCCGCCGCATCCGGTACTGATGCTTGGCCTCCACTCGCGTACGCGGTCGTTCCGGTGCAACACCGGCGTGTCCGGATCCTGGGCGTGTCGGCGCCGGGTGTCTGCAAGTGAGGTGGCCGAGCTCCGGCAGGAGCCACATGTTCAACGCCCGCTGACGTACCGTGAACCCCTCCGGCGTGGTGACCTCAGTCCAGATCACACCGTTCGCGTCCACGACCTGATCGTCGACCCATCCGCCGACGAACGTCTTCAGACCATGATGGAAGCGGCACTTCGGATTCAGGTTGCACACGCACGTCGGGCCGCCGGCAGTCGGATCGGCGTGGTTGAACTCGCACACGTGGTCCAGGTCCGACTTCCACGCCGCCCGCTCACATCCCGGCCACGAGCAGGTACCGAACAGACCCCGCATCGCCGCATCCACTGCCGCAGTCGGCCGATAGGCGTTGCCGGGCTGCGCCTGATGACCGACGAGCTCATCGAGATCCACCTCTCGCCGAACCGCGTCCGGACGAGCCGCCAGCTCCCGCGCGTGCTCGGCGGAGATCGGACCGTACCCGTCAAGATAGGCCGGGGTGTCGGACTCCCCTCCGAGAGTCTCCTTGCGAACCACAACGTGCAGCACCACCCGTGCGCACCGCGACGCAATCGCCTCCGTCGACAATTCGGCGGTGCAATCGTCCCGACCGCACTCGCACACGAAGTCGGTCCCCGCCAGACGCGCGACGGCTGCCGCCGACCGACGCTCACCGCGAGTCCGCGGATCGTGCGAGCACACTCCGGCGATCACCGCGTCCAGCACGTCTTTCACGACCATCGCGTCCTCGGTCGACGCCGTCACGATCACCTCGGACACGCCCTCGCCGAGCGGGTTCACCCGCACCTGCTTGGCGAGCTTCACCTGCTCGCGGGTCAGCGTCACCGCATCCGGATCATGTTCAGCCACAATCGAACTCACCAGAGCCTCCACCCGGCCAGCCGACAGCTTGCCCACCACGGACAGCGTGTGCGCGATCTCGGCGTCGATGAACGCCAGCAGATCCGAATCGTCGACGAGCGCCGTCTGCTCGACCACCCGACGAAACCACGCCGGGCAGATCAGGCCGTCACGCATCAACCGGCCCACCGCCGGAATCCGCTCCATGCACGCCACTGCGGCCTCCACGAAGTGCTCGGCCGTGCACTGCCTCACCCCCGCCACCGTCGCATACGACGCCGCGACCTGGCACAGCGGATCGTAGAGCCGCGTGTACGCGTCGGCACCCGACTCGACACCGCCGGCCGGGCCATCGGACTCAGCCTGCTTGGCTAGCAGCAGTGCATGCACCGCTTCGTAGCGATGCCACAACACCAGCCCCTGGTAGCAGTCCGCCCGCGCCGCGAACCCGAGCAGAGCAGCACGATCGGCCCGCGAGGTGCAGTCCGCCGACTCTCCCGTAGCTCCCGGACGACCGATCCGAATCACGATCGCACCCTCGTCGACCACCACCGACGAGCCCGCCGACGCGGATCCCGAATCACCTCTGACCTTGATGTTCATTGATCCCCCTCCGTTCGAATCGAACTTGCATTCGATGTTATCCGGAGGGTCTGACATGAATGATCGCGAGAACTTCCGCCAACCCTGAGCCGACCGCCATGTGTAGATCGAGGATCCGGATTGTCGTAGGCCCGTGCTTGTCTGTCACGTTGCCGCATGGGCGGGGACGTGCCGTTCGTCGGCGCCACTACGTGTGAAGGACCAACATGCCCCCTCGCGCAACGATTCTCAACGGCGACCCCGACTCGCCGGTCCTGCTTCATGTCGCCCGCCGTGCTCAGCTCGCACGGCCGCACTCCATCGCACCGTCGATCCCACTCGAGTCCCTGGACGCCGCAACCGAATCGGTGGCCAAGTGCGCGCGGACGCACGCGGCGGTTCGTCCGCACCTGATCGTGAACGACCTCTCGCCGCTACCAGAAGCACCACGTCCGCCCGGTGATGCGGACCCGATCGACCACATCCAGCCCTACGCCTGGCTGGTGACCGATCTGATCGAAGAGCGGTTGACCGCGACCGGCTGCGCGGTGATCGTCGACATCTGTTCGTACCCGAACGAGTCGACTCCGGTCGACGACCAGCAGCAGCCACACCCCGAGGCCTGTCGCGGCATCGACTTTTCACACACTCCGGCGGCGCTTCTCGATGCGGCGGTCATCGCGTTCGGTGAGTTGGTCTCCGCCGGACCCGACATACCGCAGCCGCGGCGGTACGTGCCCCAGACACAGTACGGAAACGACCAGCGTGTCCAGGCGATCACGGTGGCGATCCGCAACGACGTCCTGCTCGACAGACACTTCGCGGTCAACCCGGAGTCGGTCGAGCGACTGGGCCGAGCGATCGGCGAAGTGATCGGGGCACGGGTGTCACCACCCGCGGTACACCAGGACGACAGCTCCCCAGACCTGTCGATCGAACGGACGAATGTCAGACCCCAGTCCTATAGTTAAGCCCTTAAGTAAGGCAAGTAAGGCATCTCACTCGAACTGGAGGATCGTGGCACCGACTTCCCGGACGGAACCTCCGGTTCGGTTCCGCCGCAGCCGCCCTCGGATTGCCGAGAGGTGTCAGAGCCTGCGGATAGCGTACTCGCCCACTTCTCTGCGGGCCGCACGACTGTCGGTGTCGGCCGCGTCACTGTATCCGCAGGCCCGGCACACCGAACCGACCACGTCATGAGAACCTGGTCAGGTGACTCTTCCTCATGACGACATCGATCCAGACGGCCTGCTCGAGTACTCGGTCGTGTTCACCGACCGTTCCCTGAACCACATGTCCAAGCGGTTCATCGGCGTCATGCAGGGTCTCCTCGGCATCCTGCGCACCACCTACCACGCTGGCAGCGTCGCTGTCGTTCCCGGCGGCGGCACCTATGGCATGGAGGCGGTGGCGCGTCAGCTCGCGACCGGGCGCCGCGTGCTCGTCGTGCGCAACGGCCTGTTCTCGTACCGGTGGTCGCAGATCCTTGAGACCGGTGGCATCACCGATCAGGTCACGGTGTGCCAGGCGCGTCCGGTCAGCGACGCCCACCAAGCCGCGTGGGCTCCGGCGCCGATCGACGAAGTGGTGGCCGCGGTGCGCGAACAGCGCCCCGAGGTGGTCTTCGCTCCCCACGTGGAGACCGCGTCCGGCATTCTGCTGCCCGACGACTACCTGACGACTCTCGCCGCGGCGGTTCACGAGGTGGGCGGACTGTTCGTCCTCGACTGCGTCGCCTCCGGTGCGCTGTGGGTCGACATGGCCACCATCGACGTCGACGTCCTCCTCACCGCGCCGCAGAAGGGCTGGAGCGGCACCCCGTGTGCCGGCTACGTCATGCTGCGCGAACGCGGCCGCGACGCCGTCCTCAATTCGACGTCCACCAGCTTCGCGATGGACTTGCGCAAGTGGCTCTCGATCAGTGACTCGTACGTCGACGGCCAGGCCCCGTACCACGCGACGATGCCGACCGATTCGCTCGCGCACAACGTCGAGCTCATGCGCGAGACCGTCGACCTCGGCGCTGAGGAACTGCGCAGCCGTCAGCTCGACCTGGGCAGCCGGGTTCGCAAGCTGCTCGCCGCGAACGGCATGCCGTCTGTCGCCGCCGAAGGCTTCGACGCCGCGACCGTGGTCGTCGCGTTCACCGACGACGCCGCCCGCAAGACCGGTGCCGCGTTCAAGGAGGTCGGTCTGCAGATCGCCGCCGGCGTCCCGCTGCAGTGCGGCGAGGGCGAGGACTACTCGTCGCTGCGCATCGGCCTGTTCGGCGTCGACAAGCTGACGGATGTGGACGGGACTGTTGAGCGGCTGAGTGCTGCGTTGGAGCGGTTGAAGGGGTAGCTAGCACTCCCTCGCGCTTGTGCCGTTCCTGATGCCCCGAATCGGGGCACCAGGAACGGCATAAGCGTTTCTGGGCAGTGCCGACGGACGCAATAAGCACGCAGATTAGCGCGGTACCAACCGCGGCATGCTTGCCGGCGTCGGACGGGCTCCAAAGAGCCTCGCTCAGCGCTTCCCATCGAGTCCGCCCAAGAAGCAGCTTCATCTCGTGCTGCGCACGACCGAATTGTTGGGCGTCCATCGTTCGTCGCCGATCATGACCACGCCACTACGACAATTTAGACTAATCGTTCGTTTGGGCCGCGTTGCCGTCAGATCTGCCGCTCACTGACACTCTCCGGAGCACGCGCCGAGCCCAGTCACGCCCTCTGCTGACTGTCCGATAACCTGACCAGAAAGCGGCCCGACGGACTTCTGGTGCAACGCACCGCCTGATATGTCCCCACCCGCACGACGATTCGTGCTGCCCTGGGGACTGATCCGTGACGTTGCTCCGCACCACCGCCGACGATGTGCGCTTCGCGCAACCCGATTCACTGGTGGAACAGTTGCTCGAGCAGATGGTCTTCGCCACCGGACGCAGGGCCGCGCCGGCTGAGCAGAATTCGTGGCGACGCAGCCTACCCACACTCGCCGGCGACCTCCGCGACGCCGGACTCACAGGCGTCGAAATGCTCATCGAGTACCACATGCCGCTCACTTCGCAGCGCGCCGACGTTGTGCTGGCGGGAGTCCATCCCGAGACGGGCGCGCCGTCGTACGTCGTTGTCGAACTCAAGCAGTGGACGGCCGCGTACTCCTTCGAGGACAGCAGTGAAATCGTCGAAGTGCCAGGCATGCCCGGCGGCCCGAAGCTGAATCCGATCAACCAGGTTCGCGGGTACTGCGACTATCTGGCCGACTTCGCGCGTGTGCTTGAGAACCAACCGGATTCGCTCGCCGGCGTGGCATACCTGCACAATGCCACCGATCCGTCGCTCGTCGCCGACCTTCGTGGCGTCCCGATCAGTACGCGTGGGCAGCTGTTCACCGCTGCCGAACGCGGCCGATTCCACGACTTCCTCCGGTCGCGACTCGCTGCCGGCGTCACAGGCAGGACCGCTGCCGATCTGCTGCTCAACTCGCACGTCGCACCCTCGCGCCAGCTGCTGAAGGTCGCCGCCGACGAGGTCAAGCATCGCTCGCAATTTCAACTGCTGGGCAACCAGCAGCTCGCGGTCGACCTGGTGCTGCATCAGGTGGAGCAGTCACGAAGAGCCAACTCGAAACGCGTCATCGTCGTGACCGGTGGACCCGGCAGCGGCAAGAGCGTGATCGCGCTGGAGCTTCTCGGCGAGATCGCCCGGCAGGGCAGGTCGGTCCTGCACGCGACGGGATCGCGATCGTTCACTCAGACCCTGCGGAAGGTCGCGGGTTATCGGGCCCCGCGTGTTCAGAAGATGTTCGCGTACTTCAACAGCTTCATGACCGCCGAGACCAACGGCCTCGACGTGCTGATCATGGACGAAGCGCACCGCGTACGCGAAACGTCCGTCGACAGGTACACCAAGGCAGAACTCCGCACGGGGCGCCTGCAGGTGGACGAGCTGATCTCCGCGGCCCGTGTACCGGTGTTCCTGCTCGACGAGCACCAGGTGGTCCGCCCTGGAGAGATGGGGTCCCTCGAGCAGATCACTGCCTACGCGAAGTCGCTGGGGCTCGAAGTAGTCCATATTCCGTTGGAGTCACAGTTCCGCTGTGGCGGTAGCGAGGAGTATGTCCACTGGGTCCAACGGCTGCTCGGCCTCGCCGGCCGCGCGGCACCCACCCAGTGGACTCCGGACCCGCAGTTCCAGGTGGAAGTGGTCGACAGCCCGTGGGACCTCGAACGGCGACTCCAAACGAAGCTCGACGAAGGCTACTCGGCGCGAATGGCCGCAGGTTACTGCTGGCCGTGGTCGAAGCCGACGCCAGACGGCCACCTCGTCCCCGATGTCCGGATCGGCGACTGGCATCGTCCGTGGAACTCCCCTGCCAACCGACGACTCGGGGACGCGCCGCCGGCCGCACTCTGGGCGACGCAGGACGGCGGCTTCGGCCAAGTCGGTTGCGTGTACACCGCGCAGGGCTTCGAGTACGACTGGAGCGGCGTCATCCTCGGTCCCGACCTCGTCTGGCGCGACGGCGGATTCGTCAGCGTCCGAGCTGCGAACAAGGATCCAGACTTCCGCAATCGCACGAAGGTCTCCGACCTTCGGTTCGACCTCCTGCTCCGCCACGTCTACAAAGTGCTTCTCACTCGCGGGATGGTCGGAACGATCATCTACTCGACGGATCCGGAGACCCGCGAGGCATTGCGCAGGCTGATCCCCGCGCGTGCGTGACCGCACGACCCGACAACTGAAGACCGACGAACGAAACGAGCACGGCCCGACAGGCTTCCGCACAGGACATGCCTCCACCCGGAGCGAACCTGGATTGGGCATGCGTACAAATGGCCGGCTGGATCGTGAAGATCAGCGAGACCACTCCCGAACACGCCGACTTCGCGATCGAAGACTGCCTCTGGGATATCCGGAACTATGGCGCGTTCAAAAAGATCTCCGCCGGTGACGACGTCTTCTTCTGGCTCGGCGGCGGAGCACCCGACGGCGGGTTGAAGGGCTGGGGCCGGGTCGAGGACGGGTTGACGCCGCTTACCGGTGACATGCGACCGGCCCGCTGGGTCGACGCAGATTCCGGCGGCTACACCCACCGATTCACGTTCGAACCGCTCGCCTCCTCTCCCAAGTGGAATCCGACGTGGAGTGAGCTCCAGGACACCTTGGGCAAGGGTCTCGCGGCTTCCGCCCCGGTGAGTCCGCTCTACGACATTGTTCACGTCCAGCTGATGCGCGGTCTGTACATTCCGGGTGCTGCGAGAGGCGTGGACCTCACCTTCGGCACGCCGAAACGGCCGAGCCCCGTCGACGACCTCGAACCGTACCGCCCGAGTAGCGGCACCGATTCGCGAAGCGTAGTCAAGCGAGCGATCGCCGTTCGTCAAGGTCAGCCTGCGTTTCGGAAGCAATTGCGCGCGGCTTACGACGAAACGTGTGCGATCACCGGCTACCGCGTGCCGAACGCACTCGAAGCGGCCCACATCGATCCGTATCGCGGCGCCGACAACCACCACGTCCAGAACGGTCTCCTGCTCCGCTCAGACATTCACACCCTCTTCGACCTCCATGAACTCACTATCGACGAGGACTATCGCGTGGCGCTCTCGCCCGCTCTCCGCAGGACTGAGTACGCCCACCTGCACGGCAGACAGATCGAGCTTCCGGCGTCGGACAGCGACCAGCCATCAGCTGAGGCACTTGCGCGGCACCGTGCCGATTGTGGTTGGTATTCAACGCAATAGCGGGTCGTCTGTTCGAGTGAGCAAGCCGTCGCGTCCGACAGTCCGCCGGATTCGCCGCGTACGCTGAGCGGATGCGTGACGTCATCTGATCGCGCGGGAGCACTGCGCTGAGATTGTTACGTCCTCGAGTTCACAGGCGGGCAGCGGTATGTCGGCAAGGCCACCGACGTCAGAAGGCGGCTCTACCAACACCGTCGAGACACTGTTCATCACCCTGCGTGGACCGATATTGAGAGGATTCAATTCCGTCCTATCGAGAGCGGGGATCTCGACGGTCCAGAGCGGTCCGAAATCGCGCGGCAGCGGGGCCAGCACGTTCTGCGGAACCGCGTTCACAATCTCGGCCATGACCAGAAGTCGACTCTAGACGACCTCATCGATCCCCAGATTCAAAGGACGTGGCTGGATCAAGCGGACACGCTCGACATCGACGCGATCCGGCGACGGGCCGAGCGCCGGGTCGGAAAGCATTCACGTGTCTTCCGTTCCCCCTTCGGGGCCGAGATGATCGACGATCTAGCAACCATCATCGAGTTGTTCATCCCTGCCCCGCAGCAGACCGAAGGCCGGTTCTGGTCCGTCACCGACTGGCCCGACACCGGCGGTGGCCGCGGGTTCACGGTCAACGTCGGTGGCGTCGAGCTTGCGTACTGTTCGCGGCCCGAGAATGACGCCGGTACCCCGCCGACAATGTATGTCAACGCACCCGCGGGAACATTCGCTGCAGATATCCGGGGCTCATTCGCCGGCCGACTCGGCCTCAAACGAACGCGCCTCGTGGCCGAGACTCGATATCCCGGTCGGCCGGCGATCGTCGACCTGGTCAGCTATAAGAGCCTCGACGAGATCAATCGCCTATGCACCCCGGCTGGGACCGTGCTGGACGTGCTGCTGTCGACCGACACTCCCCAACAGTCCGCGGAGAGTGTTCGCGCGATGTCACTTGCCGCGATGAGGCAGCGGGCCACCCCGTGGGCAGGATCGCACAGCGCCGCGCTGGCGACGATGGCGTTCCGTATCATCGCAGCTCGCGAGAGTCCGATTCAGCTTCCGGAGTATGGAGAACTCACTGCGAACCTATGACTGATCACCGCCGATGCGATACGACACGCTGTCCCGGAGAACCGCTGTCGCCCCGAGAGTATCCATCCCCCGGACAGCCAACGTTCGTTGAGCAAGCGCGATCGGCAGCGCCGCGGAGAACTTGAGCCCCTTCACCGCGCGTGCGTCGACGGCGGGCAACGGCCGATCATTCGAAGCCAGCACCGCGGCAATGCCGTCGCGGATGTCGTCTCGTGTCAGGTCAGAATGCAACCGAACGGACTCTGCACCAAGCCGTTGCCGGGGCGGAATCAGGTCCGGTGCCCACGCGGCCAACGTGCGATTCGCCTTGGCTCCCGCCCACGTCCACCATCGCCAGTCGCCGCGGTCATCGCGCCGGATCACAATCGACGTCGGATGAACGTCCGCAGCGCGTTGCGATCGGTACCCCGCTAACGCTTCGGTCGCACGTTTAGTCAGCGTGACACCATCAGGCAGCGCACCGAGTAGCACGTCGCGAACTCCGCGCATCGGATCCGTTTCGCGACAATCGATCTCAGTGCGGACACTGAGTCGATCATTCGGGAGTTGCTCAGTGCGATGTCACCGGCGAACGGACCAGAGTCGCCGACGCCCTGTCATATCTCGATCTCGAATGCGTCGACGAACGCATCGCGCAGCCGATTCAGCGCGCCGCGGTTGTCGATTCCGGGTGGGGAGGGCGACGGACCGTAGACGACTCGACAGCCTCGCGCGAGATCAACGAAATCATGCTGCTGCCAACCACGTCTAGCTGCTGCGCCGAGAACAAGGACCACCTCCGGCGCTTCGATGAGGTCCATGAACTTGTCGAAGTAGGGTCGGCTCCGTTCGAATTCCTCGGGACTCGGATCGAACCGACTAGGCGGGAGCGGGAAGGGACAGATGTTCCACGGCACGCAACGCTGACGGTCGACACCGAGGTCTCGCATCGCTGAAAGAGATGCGCGGCACCTTCATCGTCGTTATCGAGAGAGATCAATCGTTGATCGCCCAGCTTCGGGTCTGCGTCCGCTTGCGGTGCCTTCAGCAACAGCACAACCGTAGCGCCTACTCCGCCAAAGGTCGGATCGACATACGGTAGCTCGCCGGTTCGCTGCTCAGCCCTGCTGATCCTCCAGATGAGCCGATTGATCTCGACTACGGAAGCCTCCGACTGAGCACCGCGAAAGCGGGCCGTCCTAAGTTCCGGGTCACGTAGTGAACGCGCAGTTCCGGCGAATCCCTGATTCGACACGTCTCCGACACTACGACACGGATCCTCCGTCACAACTTCAGCCCCAAACTGCGCAGGATCTTGCCCTTTCATACACGCCGACTTGGGTATTCAACGGTTCCTCCCCCGGTGCGACCGTCCGCCTCCAGCATGGCGAGAAGTCGGGCGTCACCATCCCCAACCCTCTGCCGGAGCCGGCAACTGCGTTCGGGCACGACAAAGCATCACCCCGCGCGTCACACCCGTCACGCCGACAGACCGCCCCGCCCTGAGGCGGTGGAAGCCGGTCCTCTGCGCCACCTCAAAGGATCCGGCGGTCTTCAACATCGGTATGTCCGACACCAGCGCCTTCTCGACGATCACAAGCGACTGCGGCCCGCTGCCCCGACCGGTCCCGCTGAACCAACGGCGCTGGACGCTGCACGAATAGCACGGGGCGTCCGGACCTTGTCAGGGGCGACAGCTAAAGTGCGCGGTGACTCCACTGATCTACGACGAGTTACAAGAGATTGACGAGTTCGAAGAGATCGAGGTTCTCCATGACAATCGAGACTGGGAACGTAGTCCCCATCTGGACGCTCACCACGGACGACGTCAACGTCCCAGTAGCACTCGACAAGGCGATGACCGCTGGACGACTCGCCGAGTTGCGGAGCGTACTGGCCGTGCTCGCCGAATCGCCCGTTACCACGCTCGAGGTCCGACCGCGGCCGGAGGCTCTCGACACCTCGCACGGAATGAAATTCGGCAGCGCAAGCCCGATCGCGCAACAGTTGGCGACATTCGCGGTGAACACGCCGAAAGCCACCGCTCGAGTCGCGAGCAGCGGTGAGACGCTCTACCGGATGGTTGTGCCTGCACGAGTCGCCTCGCAGGTTAGCGGCAACATCCTCAAGCCGATGACCTCGAGCGCGGCCGCCGGCGGTGTACACAGCGCTCTCGTCGGCAGTAAAGGGATCAGCGCGCAGGCGACCTTCGTGCCGGTGACTGCGGGTGCGGCGGCGGGCGCAATGGCGATCGCGACGCCGCTCGTTCTATTGGCGGTCGCGGCCGGTGCCAGCGTCTATGCCGAGCAGCAACGCAAGGCCGCGATCGAGAAGATCACCCTACTCCTCGAGAAGCTGCACCAGGACCGGCTCGACGACGAACGCAACCAGCTCGACGGATGCCGTAACTCTATCGACAAGGCGACTGCAGTTCTGCTCGATAACGGGAACATCGGCGCGACGATCGCACTCGGCCCAGCGGTCTATGCGATCGATACAGCGATCGCCGCCGCGGAACGCCGCGTCAAGCGGTGGCGCACAGCGCTCGACAGGCTCCCCGCTGACAAAGTGGAGCTCCCTGTCCTCGCCGCCGCCATTGAGGGGATCGATTCGGCAGACAGCGAGTTCTACGCACACCTCGAACTCGCGGATCTCGCGATCGCACTCAAACGACGCGTCGTCGTCCTGCAGGCCGTTGAACACGCCCAACAGGACGAAGGAAATGAGTTCAAGAACTTCGCCGAGGCGTTGAAGCTCGACACCCAGAACCTCGAAGCGCTGATCAGCGAGCTCGACTTCGTGCGCCTGCGACTGTCGTCGCTCGAAATCGACCGGTCGCACGGTTTAGCCGACTTCACGTTCGGTTCTAGTTCAGTGGATAAGCTGCTGCACACCACGTATCGACTCCGCAAGCTCGGCGATCAAGTGTCGCGCCCGGGGCTGCAGAACGACGTCGCGATTGACATTCTCCGGCGTGAAGATGGTTCGGTGACGGTGTTACCACCGGCCATTGCGTAATGCAGTTCGCGCCGGCCCGTCAAGCTGCTTCCACTGCGACGGTAGCGCAGGCAGCTGCGGTCGGTGAATCGCCCCGGGTCTGATGGAGG